>CAJKBW010000019.1 GCA_905198295.1 uncultured Oscillospiraceae bacterium
CGGGGTTTCGGACAATGTTCATTGTCCGAAACCCCGGCGTCCGATTATTCTCTTCTATCGTCAAAAGCCCGAATTACCGGCGGCTTACATCCGCTGCACCGGTTCCCTTTTCTTCACAGTTTTCTATGATATTTTCTGTGCCGCTCAGCCGGCCGGAGAAAATCTTCTGCGATTTCTGGAGCTCATTAAGATTCGCCGGTCCGCCCATACAGCCGCCGGTACAGAACATACCTTCAATGAAGTCCGCCGGCTGCTTTCCCGCCTTAAGCAGCAAAAGAGCCTTGCGGCATTCTTCAGCCCCATCACAGCGAAGAGTCTGGATCTGCGATGGATCCTCACCCATTTCCTCCAGAACGCGGCACACAGCGTTAGTCACACCACCAGACAAGGCAAAGCCCTTGCCATAGCGTGTGGCATCTTCCTCGCAGCTTTCGTCGCTGCTGGCCTCAACCCCCTTGGCACACATCATGGCATACAGTTCCTCAAAGGTCAGCGCATAGTCCAGCTCCTCGATATACTGAGCCATGACCTCATTCTTTTTGGCGATGCATGGCCCAATAAAGACAATAACCGCCTCCGGATGGGTCAGCCGCACATAACGCTCTACCGCGATCATCGGCGATACTGTCGTGGACACATTTTCCAGCAGCTGCGGAAAATGCTTGCGTACCATATTGACAAAAGCCGGACAGCACGATGAGGTCATTTTCTTCCCTGCCGCCTTATTTTCCAGCAGCTCTTCCGCCTCATGATACGCAACCATATCCGCACCGAGCGCCACCTCAAACACCTCGTCAAACCCCAGACGGCGCACCGCATTTTTGATCTGCGGCAGCGTATCCTGACCGAACTGCCCTTCAATGGCCGGTGCCAGCAGCGCGATGACCTCCCGCTTTTTATCCAGCAGCGCATCGATGACGCTGGTCATCATCGACACATCGGATATCGCACCGAACGGACAGCCCGCCACGCAGGCTCCGCAATTGACACATTTCGCCGGATCGATGGTGGCCACATCGTTTTCATCCATGCTGATCGCTTTGACCGGGCAGCTCTTTTTACACGGACGCTCAATTTCGACAATGGCGTTATAGGGACAAGCGGCCACGCATTTACCGCATTTGCGGCATTTGCTCTGATCGATCACTGCCCCCTGCGGGGTCGTGCTGATTGCACCGAACGGGCAAGCCTTTGCGCACTTCTTGGCCAGACAGCTCTGGCAGTTCGGGGTTACAGTGATTTTGCTGATCGGACAGCCCTCGCAGGCACACGGGATCACATGCACCACCTGAGAAGGGTCCGCATCGGTATACAGCACATCCACCGGCAGCTTGCCCATAGCCATGCGTACGCGCTGGCGGACAATCTCCCTTTCCCGATACACACAGCAGCGGAACTGCGGACGGATCCCTTTAATGATATCATAGGGGATTTTTTCATATTCCTCAAACAGTTTTCCGGCAAAGGCATACGCCGCTGTGGCGGTCAGCACTTCGTGCTTAATCTGTACAATATCGGTGATTTCCTGCATCGATCTGGCCATTCCTTTCTTGCTTATGCTCGGTCAATAGTAACGGAGTTTTACCACCTTGCCGGTTTCGCGCAGCGCCTCCGCCAGCTCTTCGAGCAGGCGTATTTTGATACTCAGGTCAACCGGCAAGTTGGGATTCTGATGTGCCGGGTTAATTGCCCGGCCGATGAACATATAAATATGTGTGCTGTTTTCAAGAAGCATTTTGGCGATCATTGATGCGCCGTTTTGCTCCTCAAGCAAACGGATGGTCTGCTCATCCGCGGGGTTGGCAATCACCTGACGAACCACATGCACCGCTTCCCGCAGGGTCAGTACGCCTTCGGTGGCAAGGTCTATCCCTTTAATGTGTGCAATCGGTGGGAGATCCCCTTCATAGAACAGGTCGGTGGTGACCTCACGGCCAAGCACCCTCGCCACCAGATTCGCACTGCTGCCGCCGCAGACCATTTTCAGGCCATCGGGTGCCATGAAATCCGCAACCGCGCGTTCGTCGTCCTCTTTATGCTGCGGCGGTCCGGCGAAAATGCTGACAATCTGCTGCGGAATCGCTTTTACGGTGGCCACCGTGGTATCGTCTCCGGGCTTTCCCATGTACAGGTCGTTGCAGGCATCACTCAGCGCAGCGGTGATGCGCGCGCTGGTATTTTGGGGATCCCAGTTATCCTGCATGAAATCGCAGACGCTTTCCCAGTCCCATCCGAGGTTCATCACCGCGCCGATACCAGCATAAATTACTCCGTCGCTCATCATCGTCAGCGTATCCCCGCACTCCATGTCGAAGACCGCTTCCAGGATGGTCTTTCCGCCCACCTGCCGGGTGGTATACTGAATCGGGTACACCACGCCGTCGTGCATATAAATGCAGTTCGGACAGTCAAATTCGGTGAGGTATGCCTTGCCGTCATTGGTGAGCTTGAGAATCACAAAGGTTGAATACGCCATATGCCGAACCTTGCAGACCGGCAGGGTATGGATAATGGTATCCACCGTGTCCTCGAGCGAAGCACCGGAACGCATCATCGTAGCGATAATTTTTGAAGTCAGGGTCGCAAGAATATTGGCCTTGACCCCGCTGCCCAACCCGTCCGATAAAACCAGGATCACTCCGTCGTCGGTGCGAACCACCTCGACCTTATCCCCGCAAAGCTCTTCATTCTTTTTATTCAGGCTCTTCGAGCTGACGTCAAAGTACAGTTTATCGCTCATCTGACAGCCCGCCTTTCTTACTCGGAAGGATTATCTTCATTCATGATCTGTGCCTTGAGGGTATTGAGTGTCACCTTGGTTTCCGCGGTCGTCTCACCGAGCAGACTGGCGATCTCCTGCGCGACGGTCATCTGCTTTTCAATAACCTTCTGCGCCATCTCCGCCGACTGCAGCCGTGCCTGACGCACTGCTTCCTTACGCTTTTCCTCCTCGGTGATATCCTTGATGATTCCCACAACAATATCCTGACTTTCCACATACATCAGCGTCTGCAGCGCAACCATGTCCAGTTGGGCAAGACGCACTTTTTTCTCTACGATATTGCGCCGGGTGACCATCACCTCCTGAAAATCGGAGGGATCCATGAACTCAAATAAATCCGCCTTGAGCGCCTGCTGGCGCGATACCCCGAAGCGCTTGAGCGCGGCGAGGTTAATCTCGATGATACGCATGTCGCGATCCACCGCCAGAATCAGGTTGGGCGTAATGCTGAGGGTAACGCTGCTCAACGACTGCGACAGATCATTGATATACGGCAGGCACATGTACAGCTCTGCTTTTCCCTGATACACCGCGATCGCCTTATCGCGGCAGGTCGGATAACCGCAGGAACCGCAGTTGAGCTCTTTATCCGGCGTCGGTTTGCCGATTTCAGTGAGAATATGGCGGATAGTGGCCTCGTCCGGGATATCCGAACGCTGCTCCTCGGAAACGAATTCCCAGTCCAGCGCAGGTGTGGGCGCTGCCGGCACCGCCGGACCGGCAGCCTGTGCATAAGTCTCTACCTCAATACGGCCGCGGTAGGCGGCGCGTTTATTCGAACTGATCAGCGGCCCGTTCACGCAGCCGCCTTCACAGGCATTCAGCTCAACAAACAGTTTCCCGCATCCCCCGCGGCGCAGCTCCTCCAAAAAGGTCTGCACATTCTGTACACCGCAGACACTCATAAACCGATAACCGTTATAGGTGCCGTCTGCCGCTTTCTCCATGCCCTGGCTCAGTTTGCCGACATCGCGCACAACCCCCTCCGGCACCGGATAAATGCGGGAAAACGGCGATTCAGCCATCCCCGGCATTGCGGCATCTTCGCCGGTTTCCTGCGCTGCCATCAGCTGATCAAGCTGACGGAAGGACAGCACCGCATCCGCTGATTCCGGATGGTCGTGAATTTCTTTGATCTTGGACAGGCATGGGCCGATAAAGACCACTCTGGTGTCCTTTCCGTCGCGCTGCTTAATCATACGGCCGTGCGCCAGCACAGGCGACACAACCGGAGCCATCATCGGGATCAAATCCGGATAATACTTTGTGATCAGAGAATTGACCGTCGGGCAGCAGGTGGTGAGGATTACCGGCATTTCCCCGTCATCCATCAGCTTTTTATAGGCCGTACTGACCTCATGTGCACCGATAGCCGTTTCTTCCACAGCAGCAAAACCCATCCGGTAAAGCGCAGCTGTTACTTTTTCACGGGCATCCTGGCCGTAAACGCCGATATATGAAGGGGCCAGACTGGCCACCACCCGTACAGCGGGGTCGCTGAGCATTTCCAGCACGGCGGTCGGATCATTGACCACCGTTTTTGCCTGCTGCGGACAGATATTGATGCAGTGCCCGCACAGAATACACTGATCCTCAATAACCTCCACACGGTCATCAATATACCGGATAGACTTAACATCGCAGTATTTGAGGCATTTATAGCAATTTTTACAGTTTGCCTTTTTGACACTTATGTAAGCCATGCGGCCCAACTCCTTTCCGGTACGCTGTCAATGTATTCTGGTCAGAACCTCATCCCGGAAAAAATTGTCGACATCTTCCACCGTCAGACCGAAAATACGCTCGTCAAATTTTACGCATACACCCTTTTCCGCGCAGTGACCCATGCAGAAGGAACCCTTGAGCTCCACTTCCCCTTCCACATTGTTTTCATGAATCAGCTCCTTGAGCCGATTGATCAGGCTGCGGGAATCGCTCAGATGGCAGGAACTGCCGACACAAACCATAATATCCATTGCTGTCAATCCTCCCTGATTTTCCGGTTTCGGCATAGGCTTCCTTAATTCAGATATTGCCTGAACATTCTCTTTCAGTATACTGCTTTGTTATTTTTCTGTCAATGTCTTTTTCTGGCTGCACGGATCTTTCTTCTAATGAAATTTAATATCTTGACTTTTTGGCATGCGGATGGTATAGTTATTCCGGTAAAAATGCTGGTGTAGCTCAGTTGGTAGAGCAGCTGATTTGTAATCAGCAGGTCGGGGGTTCAAGTCCGTCCACCAGCTCCAGACCTGCGGTCGGCGATTCGTGATGAGTCGTCGACCGTTTTTATTTACCCAATGCTTTTTTCTCCCCACAAATTACCTTTCAGAGAATGAATAATCTGCGATAAACTGCGGGCTGTTTCCGTCTTACGCAGGCGGATAGGCATCATGCTGGATTTTGCCGTGTCCGCTTTAGCGCGTTAGCATTCAAAAATGTGTTGACTTTTAAATACAACCGGCCTATAATGAGGTACAGTTACTCCAGAATAAAGGATATGATAACCGATGATGACCGGCGCAGCCGCCATGGTAAAATGTTTGCAGCTTGAAGGTGTAACCACCGCGTTTGGTTACCCCGGTGCTGCCATATGTCCGTTTTACGACTGCCTTGTCGGCAGCGGAATACACCATATACTCGTGCGTACCGAACAAAATGCTGCTCATGCCGCCAGTGGGTATGCCCGCGTTTCCGGCAGAGTCGGCGTATGTATTGCCACCTCCGGTCCCGGCGCTACCAACCTGATCACCGGCATCGCCTCGGCACATATGGATTCCATTCCCCTGGTGGTGATCACAGGGCAGGTGCGCAGCGATCTGCTCGGACGTGACGTTTTCCAGGAGGCGGACATCACCGGCGCAGCGGAGCCGTTTACCAAACACAGCTACATAGTTAAAAACGCTGCGGATATTCCGCAGATTTTCAAGGAAGCCTTTTATATCGCCGGAACTGGTCGGCCGGGACCGGTGCTCATCGACGTGCCGATCGATATGCAGCAGAAAAGCATCCCGGATTTCGATTACAGCGAACCGGCCGACATCATCGGCTACAAGCCGCGCAGTCAGGGGCATGCCCTTCAGCTGCGCAAAGCAGCAGAGGCGATTCAAAGCGCCAAGCGACCGGTGCTCTGCGCGGGCGGCGGCGTGTTTTCTGCGCATGCGCAGAAGGAACTGCGGGCATTTGTGGAAAAGACCGGCATTCCCACCATATCGACCATGATGGGAATCGGTGCACTGCCCACAGCGCACCCGCTGAATCTCGGCATGCTTGGCTCCCATGGCTGTGCGCCGGCCAATAAAGCGATGCGCGATGCGGATCTTGTGATCATGGCGGGTGCCCGCGTCGGCGATCGGGCGGTGGCCTCCCCCGGTCAGGTGGCCATGCGGGCCAAAATCATCCATATCGATATCGACCCGGCCGAAATCGGCAAGAATATGCCGGCGCATATCCCGATCGTGGGGGATCTGCGGCTGGTACTTGCCGATCTGACCGCGCATTACGACGGACCGCAGGCGCCCAAAGAGTGGGTATCTGCCGTTACCGACCGTAAGGCGCGGTATGCGGCAAAGCCGCTGCCGGAAGAAAGCGGCTTTGTCGAACCCAAAGGGCTGATGCGGATGCTGTCCCGCCGGATGGCTGCGGATGCGGTGCTGTGCGCCGATGTCGGACAGAATCAGATCTGGTCGGCGAACTTCTTTGAAATGCGCGACGGCCGCTTTCTCACCTCCGGCGGTATGGGAACGATGGGTTACTCCATTCCCTGCGCCGTGGGTGCCAAAAGCGCGGATCCATCCAAACAGGTCTGCGCTGTGTGCGGCGACGGTTCATTCCAGATGAGCATGATGGAGCTCGGCACCATTTGTCAGGAGCGCCTCGGCGTGAAAATCATTATCATGCAGAACACCCGGCTGGGCATGGTGCGCGAGCTGCAGGACAACCTCTATCACGGCGTCCACAGTGCAGTCTATCTGGACGGAAGTCCGGATTTTGTCAAGATCGCCGCCGCCTACGGCATCCGTGCGCGGATGGTTTCCTCTAATACAGAAGCGCAGGAAGCCGTGGAGGAAATGCTCGCGGACGATCAGCCGTATCTGCTGGTGTGCCATGTACGGCCGGATTATCCTTCCCTGTAATCCAACGGAAAGGCAGGCTTTGTTCTGATGAAATACACCATGTCTGTGCTGGTGGAAAACCATGCCGGCGTCCTTTCCAAGGTATCCGGCCTGTTTTCCCGGCGGGGCTTCAATATCGATTCCCTCGCGGTCGGCGTGACCGAGGATCCCACCATCTCACGCATGACCATTGTAGTCAACGGCGATGAATATACGGTTGAGCAGCTGGAAAAGCAGCTTAACAAGGTTATCCCGGTCATCAAGGTCAAAACTCTTCGGGAAGGGGATTTTATCCCGCGCATCCTTTCGCTGATCAAGGTATCGGTCAACGCCGGGTACCGCGCGGAAATCATGCGCATCACCGAGCTGATGGGGGCCCGGATTGTCGATGCCACCCGCACCACGCTGACCATCGAGTTCTCTGACACGGCCGAGCGCACCGAAACGCTGGAGACGCTGCTGCGCCCCTACGGCATCCGCGAAATCGTGCGTACCGGCGTGATTGCCATCGAAAAGGGGCCAGACCCCACCCGCACCGTCAAACGGCAGGGATAAATACCGACCAAAAAACGCCCCGGCGTTTTTTAGAAGCGGGACAACCATCCCGCAATTCAATTTTTGCCGCCAACACCGGCACAGGAGGAATGTATCATGGCAAAAATCTACTACCAGAACGACTGCAATCTCAGCGTACTCAAGGACAAAACCGTTGCGATTATCGGCTACGGCTCCCAGGGTCACGCCCATGCGCTCAACCTGCATGAAAGCGGCGTCAATGTGATCGTCGGCCTCTACAACGGCTCCAAGAGCTGGGCGAAGGCTGAAGCGGCCGGCCTGAAGGTCATGACCGCTGCGGATGCGGCGAAGGCTGCAGACGTCATCATGATCCTGATCAACGACGAGAAGCAGGCCGACATGTACAAGAAGGACATTGAGCCGAATCTCACTGCTGGCAAGGCTCTGGCCTTTGCACACGGCTTCTCGATCCATTTCGGTCAGATCGTACCGCCGGCAGATGTCGACGTGTTCATGATCGCGCCGAAGGGTCCGGGCCACACGGTGCGCAGCGAGTATGTTGAGGGTAAGGGTGTTCCCTGCCTCGTGGCGATTCACCAAGACGCGACCGGCCGCGCACTGGATGTTGCTCTTGCCTATGCGGCCGGAATCGGCGGCGCCCGCGCCGGCGTGCTGGAAACCACCTTCAAGACCGAGACCGAAACCGATCTGTTCGGCGAACAGGCGGTCCTGTGCGGCGGCGTCACCGCGCTGATGCAGGCCGGTTTTGAGACGCTGGTGGAGGCTGGATACGATCCCCGCAACGCCTATTTCGAGTGCATCCACGAGATGAAGCTGATTGTCGATCTGATCTACAAGGGCGGCTTCTCGATGATGCGGTATTCCATCTCCGACACCGCCGAATTCGGCGATTACGAGACCGGCAAGCGTCTGATCACCGACGAAACCAAGAAGGAAATGAAGAAGATCCTGCACGAGATCCAGGACGGCACCTTCGCTTCCAAGTGGATCAACGAAAACAAGGTCAATCGTCCGCATTTCAACGCCTGCCGCCGCATGGCTGCCGAGCATCAGCTCGAATCGGTCGGCAAGGAACTGCGCAAGCTGTACAGCTGGAACGAGGAGAAATAAGTTCACTGCTGTCAACACCCCGTATGCCATATGGCATACGGGGTGTTTTCTGTGTTTCTATAATTTGTTTTACGACTGTTTCTCTGCCAGATGAATGTCCGTCCAGTCCGAGAAGTGTGTTGATCTATCGTTATCCCCTATCTTGACAGCTGTGCCTTATTTCAACGTCAACTTAAATCCGCTTTGTCTTTTAAAGATAAAAACCTACCCCGCGCATGTAGCGCGGGGTAGGTCATTTCCCGGGTTATGGGATCAATACATGCCGTCCATGCCACCGGCCGGAGCCGCAGGGGCTGCCGCAGCCGGTTCCTTCTTATCGGTGACAAGGGACTCGGTGGTGAGCACCATGGCCGCCACCGAAGCCGCATTCTGCAGCGCAGAACGGGTGACCTTGGTCGGGTCGACGATACCGGCAGCAAACATATCGACATACTCTTCCTTCGCGAAGTCGAAGCCGTAGTTGACCTTGCCGGAATTACGGATCTTATCGATGATGACGCTGCCCTCGAGACCGGCGTTGAGCGCGATCTGACGCACCGGCTCCTCAATCGCCTTGAGAACGATCTTCGCACCGGTTTTGACATCGCCGTCCGCAGAATCAATCAGGCTATCCAGCGCGCAGGCCGCATTGATCAGCGCCACACCGCCGCCAGCCACCAGACCTTCTTCCACAGCCGCCTTCGTCGCAGACAGTGCGTCTTCAATGCGCAGCTTCTTTTCCTTCATTTCCACTTCAGTAGCCGCGCCGACCTTGATGACCGCCACGCCGCCGGCGAGCTTCGCCAGGCGCTCCTGCAGCTTTTCACGATCAAAATCAGAGGTGGTGGTTTCAATCTGGCTGCGGATCTGGCCGACACGGCTCTTGATCTCAGCCGGATCGCCTGCACCATCAACAATGATGGTGTTTTCCTTCTGCACCTTAACCTGACGCGCACGGCCAAGCTGCTGCATCGTGGTTTCCTTCAGCTCCAGGCCGAGCTCATCGGAAATCACTTCGCCGCCGGTGAGGATGGCGATGTCGCGCAGCATTTCCTTGCGGCGGTCGCCGAAGCCCGGCGCTTTAACTGCAACGCAGGTGAAGGTGCCGCGCAGCTTATTGACGATCAGGGTGGAGAGCGCTTCGCCCTCAACATCCTCCGCGATGATTACCAGCTTCTTGCCGGCCTGCAGAATCTGCTCGAGCAGCGGCAGGATATCCTGGATGTTGGAAATCTTCTTATCGGTGATCAGGATGTAAGCGTCGTCAAGAACGGCTTCCATCTTCTCGGTATCAGTCACCATGTACGGCGTGATATAGCCGCGGTCGAACTGCATACCCTCGACCACTTCGGAGTACGTCTCGGCGGTCTTGGATTCCTCAACCGTGATTACGCCATCGGCAGAAACCTTATCCATCGCCTCGGCAATGAGCTTACCGATTTCCGCGTCGCCGGAAGAAACGGTCGCCGCGCTCGCAATGTCATCGGAGCCATTGACCTTCTTGGAGTTCTCCTCCACCTTCCTGACAACCGCATCCACCGCGTCCTGGATTCCCTTCTTGACGCCCATCGGATTCGCACCGGCCGCCACGTTCTTCATCCCTTCACGGATGAGCGCCTGCGCAAGCAGGGTCGCCGTAGTCGTGCCGTCGCCGGCCACATCGTTGGTTTTGGTGGAAACTTCCTTAACCAGCTGCGCGCCCATATTTTCAAACGGGTCATCCAGCTCGATTTCCTTCGCAATGGTCACACCATCGTTGGTGATCAGCGGAGCACCGAATTTCTTATCCAGCACCACGTTGCGGCCGCGCGGCCCAAGGGTGATCTTGACGGTGTTGGCCAGCTGGTCAACACCGGACTGCAGCGCCTTGCGCGCTTCTTCGCCAAAAAGAATCTGCTTTGCCATGATATCTTCCTCCTACCTTTTCGTTCGACTCGGCCTTATTCCACAACCGCGAGGATATCGCTCTGACGGACGATGGTGTATTCCTCGCCGTCAACCTTAACCTCGGTGCCGGAATATTTGCTGGTGATTACCTTATCGCCGGTCTTGACGTACATGGTGACATCCTTGCCTTCCACGTTGCCGCCGGGACCCACTGCGATAACCTCTGCCACCTGCGGCTTCTCCTTTGCCGAACCGGCCAGGATAATACCGCTCTTGGTGGTCTCTTCCGCTTCCACCATTTTCAGAACCACACGGTCTGCCAAGGGTTTGATCGTCATAAGAAACTTCCTCCTTAAACAGGTTTGTCAAATTTGGCACTCATTTCTTTTGAGTGCTAACTTTATTTACTATTTTAGCTTCACTGCCGGAAAAATCAAGAGGAAAATGGAAATTTCACAATTTCTTTACAAACAGGCGGCCGGCTGTCCGGCGCCGGCGTATTCCGGGAGTGCGGCGCCTTTCGGCACAACAAACCGCACAGCGCCGGGCATCACCGAAAAAACAGCCTCACGGGTGAGAAAACATTCACCATCCGCCGTAGCGACAGCCGGCTGAGCCGCCCGTACCCGCATGCGGCGGCCGCGCGCATGCACGCAGACCGGCAGCGTCAAATGCTCACCGGCCTTATATTTTTTCAGAAAACCAGGGATTTTGACACGGGGCATCGCCCGAATCAGGAGGAAATCCAGAAGACCGTCTGCGGGAGACGCCATCGGTGCGCCGCGGTATCCGCCGCCATAATACTGGCCATTCGCAGCCAGCGCGAAAAAGAAACGGCCGGTTTCCACCTGCTCACTGCCGTCCTCCAGCTCCATCGTCACCTCCAGATCGCAGCCGATCCGGTGCAGAAAACAATCCACAATCGCCAGGTTATAAGCCATCGGACCGCTGACCAGCGGCAGATGTTTATAGCGGGTCATCTTATAGGCGACAGCCGCATCCATCCCCAGCGCACACAGACCAACTGCCGGTTTTCCTCCGCAGTCTATGCCGTCGATCGGTACAGCGCGTCCGGCCGCCTGCGCGGAGAGGTTGAGAAAATTATCGGCACCGCGAAAAATCCGGACAAAATCATTGGCCGAACCGCACGGCACACAGGCTACCTCGGCGTTCTCACACCCCTGGGCACCGGCTGCGACCTCATTGAGTGTGCCATCCCCGCCGCAGGCGTAAAACCGCACAGGATTTCCCTGCATGGCCCGGCTGCGAACGAGTGCTATAGCCTCTCCGGGCGCATCGGTGACGCAAATGTCCACATCCTGACCGGCAAAGACTGCATCAATCTGCTCGCGCAGACGAAGTGCGGGCGCGCCCTTTCCGGCGGCGGGATTCAGAATAAACACCTGCTTCATCCGCATATCCCCTCTTCACAGACAGGTCCCTCCTGTCCTATCCGTTTCCCCTGCTCATCACTTGAAATACATATACAGCTGGCATTTCAGCATACCGTTATACAGCTTGCGGCGCTTATCCGCGGGACGGCCGAACAGGGTTTCAAACTCCTCATGCGGGCTGATGATCGCATAGCTGAAGCCCGGTTTCCGTGCAAACACCCGGCCCATTTCCCGGATGATCTGCTCTGCCGCTTTAACATCAAGCAGCCGTTCGCCGTACGGCGGATTGCACAGTACCAGTCCGGAATCCCCCTGAGGACGAAAAACCTTCAGGTCCGCCACCTGCGCGGAAATGCGGTCCCCAACGCCGGCTGCACGGGCATTGAGCTCGGTCAGCTGCACGCACGCCGGATCAATATCCCCGCCCAGCCCGCGAAAGCGGCAGTCCGGCCGTTCCAGTTCTTTAGCGCGGCGGCGTTCCTCTGTCCAGGCAGCTTTCGGTACGGCATCCCATTCCATCGCCGCAAAACGGCGGCGGATACCGGGTGCGATCCGCTTTGCGGCAAGCGCCGCTTCAATCAACAGCGTGCCGGAACCGCAGCAGGGATCGATCACCTGCTCGGCAAAGCGCGCTTTGGTCAGATCCGCAATCGCCGCGGCGAGCGTTTCCTTAATCGGCGCCCCGCCCGCCTGCGGACGATAACCCCGCTTATGCAGACCGGGACCGCTGGTATCCAGCAGCAGTGTTGCTTCGTCCCGCAGCAGAGTAAACTGAATCTGCACCTTACAGCCGGTTTCCTCAAACCACTGGATACCATACACGCCTTTCAGACGTTCAACTACCGCTTTTTTCACGATGGACTGGCAGTCCGGGACGCTGTGCAGCGCGGAATTCAGTGACCAGCCCTTGACCGGAAAAGCATTCCGGCCGCCGATAAAACGTTCCCAGGGCAGCGCCCTTACCCCCTCGAACAGCTCGTCAAAGGTTCTTGCCGGAAACGAGCCCATCCAGATCTGAATTCGTTCCGCATAACGGGATTGTATGTTTGCGCGCGCCAGCATGGCCATATCTCCCGAAAACAGCACACGGCCGTTCTCCGGCCGAACCTCCTGCGCTCCCATCCGGCGCAGCTCATCGCCGAGTATTCCCTCGATGCCGAACAGGCAGGGGGCACAAAACTGCAGTTTTTCCATCCTCTATTCTTTCCTTTCCCACGCAGAACCGTCGGTGTCCGCGCGTGAACGCAACGGCCTCTCTGCGCAAAACAGCCGCGGCCGGTAAATGCCGGCCGCGGCCGCCTGATTCCTTTTGGTTATTCTTCCGGATTCGGTTCGAGCAGGCCGTAATCGCCGTTCTTCCGGCGATACACCACATTGATTTCTCCCGAATCCATATTGCGGAACATATAAAACTGATGCCCGGTCAGATTCATCTGCAAAATGGCCTCCTCCACATCCAGAGGCTTGACCGGGAAAGATTTGGAACGCACAATACGATAGGTTTCGCTTTCCTCCGCCTCCGGCTCGATACTGTCGACAAATGCCCCACTGCGCAGCCGCTTCTCCAGCCGCGTCTTATTTTTACGAATCTGCCGCAGCAGAATATCCACGAGCCGGTCGACCGCTTCATTCATATCTTCAGCCGCTTCTTCCGCACGGAACACCATACCGCTGCAGCGGATGGTGACCTCTACGCGGTGCAGATCGCGCTCCGCTGTCACGGTAACGTCCGCCGCCGCATCGGTATCAAAGAATTTATCCAGCTTGCTGAGTTTGGTTTCCGTCCGCTCGACAAACGTCGGACGCAGCGTTACCTTTCGGCCGGTCATAGTGATTTTCATAAAGACTCCCGCCTTTCGCCTTGATTTTGGACCATTGGTGATGTTTACCACCACCTATAGTATAGCAAAATCTCACGAAAGAATAAAGAACCAAATGAAAATATTTTGTGAATGATGCGATGGATTACAGCACAGCAGAAGCATGGCGCGTGACATGGCATCCCACATTGACCGCTACCGGCAGGCCGGCAATATGCGTCGGATAGGTCTCGATCGATACGCCGAGCGCCGTGGTGACACCACCGAATCCCTGCGGGCCGACGCCAAGTGCGTTAACAGCCGTTAATGCGTCACGCTCCATCTGCGCATAATAGGCATCCGGATGCGGCTGATCCAGCGGACGGCACAATGCCCGTTTGGCCAGAAGGGCGCACATCTCAAAATCGCCTCCGATGCCGACGCCAAGCACCATCGGCGGACAGGGATTACTGCCCGCCTTCTGTGCGGCATCGCAGATACACGCGATAACCTTCTCCCGATCGGCGGCCGGGGTGAGCATATAGATCCGGCTCATGTTTTCGCTGCCGAACCCTTTGGGAGCAACCATAATCTCCAGCCGATCCCCTGCTGTCAGCGTCAAATGCAGCACTGCCGGCGTATTATCCCCGGTGTTCACCCGGCGAAGGGGATCCCCCACCACCGAACAGCGCAGCCTGCCGTCGAGATAACCGCGGGATACCCCGCGGTTGACCGCTTCTTCCAGCAGGCCGCCGGTGATGTGCACCTCCTGTCCCAGACGGACAAAGACCACCGCCATGCCGGTATCCTGACAGACCGGCAGCTTCATGGCCTCGGCCGCATCGATATTGTCCAGCAGATCCTGCATAATGTTCTGCGCCAGCGGCTGCGTTTCCTGCCGATGTGCTTCTTCCACACGCCGGCAGATATCCGCCGGCAGATGCCGGTTGGCCTGTATGCAGAGTTCCCGCACTTTATCCTCAATCGCTTTTGCCGAAATCTCTCTCATTTTCATCCATCCTTATTCTTCCTGCAGAATCCATTTTCCGCCGATCATCACCGCGGTCGGTTTTGCCGCTACTGTCAGCGGATCTTCCCGGAACAGCACCAGGTCGGCATCCTTGCCCGGCGTAATGGAACCCACCCGGTCGTCGATACCGCAGATACGCGCCGGCACAAGGGTGACCGCCCGCAGTGCCGCTTCATACGGCAGGCCTTCCCTCACCGCAAGCCCTGCACAAAGCGGCAGGTATTGTTCCGGAATCACCGGATGGTCGGTGATGATCGCCGTTTCCACGCCAGCAGCGTACAGCTTCGCAGGTGAGGCCGGCGTCAGATCCCGCAGTTCAGGTTTTGAGCGGTCACAAAGCAGCGGACCGCTGAGCACCCGCACGCCGTCCTGCGCAAGCAGGTCTGCCGCCACATGCCCCTGCGTACCGTGGACGATCACATAGTTGAGCGAAAATTCCCTCGCAATGCGCTGCGCGGTAAAGATATCGTCCAGCCGGTGCGCATGAAAATGCACCGGCAGCTCTCCCCGCAGAACCGGCAGCAGCGCCTCACATTTGATATCGTATTCCGGTTCGTCGGCATCCTCATCCTCCTGCGCCCGCTGTTTATCCCGTGCATACCGCACCGCACAGGCGAGCTGTTCCCGAATGATGGCGGCGGTCGCCATTCGGGTGACGGGTGTCTGCCCTTTGCCGTGATATACCGTCTTCGGATTCTCCCCCAGCGCCATCTTCATCGCCACCGGCGCACGAAGAAGCATCTCCTCGATCCGCCGACCGGCGGTTTTCACGGCGCATAGTTGTCCGCCGATTGGATTTGCACTGCCCGGTCCGGTGATCACCGTAGTTACACCGGCCCGTGCCGCTTCGGTAAAGCAGCGGTCGAGCGGATTGATCGCATCGATCGCACGCAGGTGCGGCGTGGACGGATCGGTGTCCTCGTTGCCGTCGTCCCCTTCAAACCCGAGGCCGTCCTCCCACATACCCATATGGGTATGGGCATCAACAAAGCCGGGCAGCAGCAGCGCGCCAGCGGCATCCAGTATATCTTTTTCATCCGTCTGCCCCGCCGACGTCATCGGGCCGAGCGCTGCAATGCGGCCGCCGGCGATATCCACATAGCCATCCTCAATGACCGGGGCGTCCATCGGCATAATCTTAGCATGTATAATGCGCACGGGCAAAACTCCTTTCGCGCGTAACAAAAGGGCAGCATTTCCTGCCGCCCTTTCGCCTCTACATCATCTTACCGGGAACCGCCGCGGCGGGAAAATCCGCCGCCGCCGTGCTTGCCGTCCACCGAACGTTTCAGGTCGGACATCTTTTCGTCGCTGGCCTGCTTGAACTTGGACATCATATCCTCGAAGCTGCCGGAGGTATTGCGCGAAGACTGCCACTCAAACCCGCCGGGACGGCCGGGTGAAACGGCACGCGGACGAGGACCACGTGGTGCTGGCGGCAGCGCCTTCTTCATCGACAGGCTCACCTTGCCGTCATCGCCGATGCTCAGAATCTTCACCTTAACCGTCTGGTTTTCGGTGACAAAATCCCGAATTTCCTTGACGTAGGTCGGCGCCACCTCCGAGATATGCACCATCCCGGTCTTGCCGTCCGGCAGTTCTACAAACGCTCCGAACTTTGTGATACCTGTGACCTTACCCTCTACAACCGAACCAACTTCCAACTGCATATTCGCCTGTTTTCCCCCTAATTTCTTTCAATACAACCGGCTTTATTTGCCGGGTACTTCCTGCATAACGATCTCACCGGGTTTGACCATGTTCTGGTCCCGTGCTTCCTGCTCAATGTATTCATCCGGATTTTCGAGCTTGCTTTTCAAATCACCATTGAGCTGCTGCTGCAAAAGGATGTTCTCCTGTACGGCGTCAAGCTGCTTTTGCTTGTTGCCGATATCCATCTGCAGCTGCACGAGGGTGATAATCACATATAAGGAGAAAGCCAGAAGCGCGATCCGCAGAAAAATACTTTTCTTTTTCTTTTTCACGGCCTTCATCTCAGCTCTGAATTCCCTTCTGTATGTCCCACGGCGGCCGATCCCGCCTGCTTCAGCTTACTTACTTTATGATTATACAATACGGAGCCAACGCGTTTCAAGCCCTTTTTGAAAAAAAGTATGCCTTTTTCGCCCATTTTTCGGAATTTTCCCGCCAAAAACGCTGCCGGACGCCGCAGAAGGCGGCCAATCGTCCGGAATGGCCAGAAAATCACCCACCACAGGCCGTGCCACAGCCGAAGAATCAAAGCACACACCCGTTCGGCACAAGCAACAACCACCCGGCCGATCGTAAAATAATAGGCAAAAAAACCGATCAGTTCTCCGACAAAGATATACCAGCGCAGGGCGCCTCCGGTAACAATCAGCGCCAAGATAAAGGTAAACACCGCTGTCGTGGAAAAAAACAGCAGATCCTGAAAAAATATGCTGCGCTTTCCCGGGCGCATAACCAGCCGAATCACCCGAAACACATCGTAATAAACGCCCAGGCAAAACCCGAAGCCACAGGACAAAAACAGATTATACAGCTGCGTTTCATTCGTCCATCCCATTTTCCGCCGCCTTTACTTAAACAGCCGTCCGAAAAAGCCGCCGGAACGCGAATGCACTTCGGCATAGGTCAGCGATTCAATACTGCCTTCGAGCGTCAGCTCGCCGGTTTCCACATTGAGGCGGTTGATATGCAGGCCTTCCCCTTTTACGGTCAGCTCACCCATGTCGGTATACACTACCACCGTCATTTCGTCAAAACTGTCCACATCCGATACGCCGGACACGGTCAGTGCATGGCGATCCTCCAGAATCAGCTGATGGGGCATCTGCAGCCCCTTTTTTTCCTCCATCATCCATTGATCCACCCTTTCGCCCATACCGGGAGGTTTTGGCTCCATCACCATTGTCCGACGCTCACGGCACCTTCCCGCTGTTCCATGTTTATGGGCAATACCGGGGATTTATACCAGCTTGCCGCCACATTTGTTACAGGCGGCAAAAAACAAGGCAGGGCATGGAAAAATCCACGTCCTGCCTGTTTGTCTCTATTCGCTGCGGTTCTCAAAACGGCCTGTCACTTTTTACCGATCATATACGACTGCAGACCCTTGACGCACCCGTTCTTTTCATAAAACGCCTCTGCTCCAGGCTGTGCGCCGAAATACAGCATTGTCGGCGTATTGTCCCTAGCCATTTGCAGAAGACGGCTGCCGATCCCCTGCCGCTGATATTCCGGAAGTACCAGCAGTTCAGTAATGGTTCCAAAATAACAGCCGTCAGATAGTATCCGCAGGCAACCCACAAGCTTTTCGCCGTCATAGGCGGTTATGTTCATGGTTTTGGACAAAGCGGCCTGTGTTTTCTCTTCCGGATATTTTCCGGGCCATATACGGTTGACAAAGGCAATAAAAGCTGAAGCGTCCAGCATCTGATCGTTTACCCTGTATTCCATGACGTTCCCTTTATTCGGAGCATTTTGCAGGCGCATACACGGCGACGATCTCCGCCATGCGGGCCTGTTTGCTCTCCATATCCGCCACAAGCCGGAACTGCGTACGGCAGCGATCCAGATTCTGGCCTGGACGGCTGGTTTTGAAATAAACATCGCCCTGCAGATAATCGGTCAAAAACCGCATGCCGCATTCCAAGGTAATCAGCTTGGCAGCAAAAGGCAGCATTTCGATCTCCTTTGCCGTCAGACTGTCGCCGCATTCGCTCAGATAGCCCCGCACATAAGCCTCGAACAGTTCGAGACTGCACGACACTTTATGCAGATCCGTCTCATCCTCTGCCGCCGTGCTTGCGCCAAAGCGGATGCTGTCCCCGAAATCATACAGCGACAGCCCCGGCATAACCGTATCCAGATCGATTACGCATACCGGCTCACCGGTGCGTTCATCCAGCAGCACATTGTTCAGCTTGGTGTCGTTATGGGTGACCCGCAGCGGCAGCTCCCCTCTTTCCAGCATATCCACCAGTACCGACGTATCCGCTTTGCGGGCACGCACGAAAGAAATCTCCTCCTGCACTTCTTGTGCACGACCGGCAATATCCTGTTGTACTGCGCGTTCAAAGTCCGCATACCGCGAGGCGGTATTATGAAAGCGCGGAATGATTTCGTACAGTGTCTGCGGCGGAAAATCCGCCAGCAGACGCTGAAACCGGCCGAACGCCACGCCGGAATGTGCAAAGGATTCCGGCGTATCGGCTGTTTCCAGGCTTACCGTCTTTTCCACAAACAGCAGCATACGCCAGCCGCTGCCCTGCCCGTCGAGGCAGTAGCTTTTTCCGTCCTTTGTCGGGATCAGTGTCAGGCATTCCCGTGCGGGATCCCCTCCCTGTTCGGCAATTTTTTCCCGCAGGTAGGCGGTTATGCGTTCGACGTTGGCCATCAGCGCGGCAATATTGGTAAAAACACGGCTGTTGATCCGCTGCAGAATGTAGCGGCCGTCCGGTGCGTTGTTCCGCTCACAGCGCACGAGATAGGTATCGTTGATATGTCCGTTGCCGTAAGCGTGAATAGAGGCCACGCGGCCTTCGGTGGCAAAATGCGCACACAGCTCCTGCAGCTGGCGGTTCCGGCTGGCCTCCCATAAAGACGGCGGGTACACGCCGTCTGAGACCATACCATGAACCGCGTCAATCACCTTCTGCCGGTCCTCGGGATAGGTCATGCCGTACCATCGGTCTGCGGTGCGCAGCACCTGCACATCCGCCTCTCCGCTTTCCACCAGACAGTCCACTACATACGGAAGATAAAACTCCGCCTTAGTCAAATCCCGGCCCGGCGTATCCAGAAACTGCCGGAACTTATCCTCAAAGCGCTCCAGGGCACCGGCCGGAAAAGCCCAGCAGTTCATCGAAACGGTACAGTGCTCGGGAAGCGCTTCCCAGGTTGCGCCGTCATCCTCGGTGAACATCGGACGGCCGTCCCGCAGTTCAATATGCGTGCGCTCTACCAACCCGGTCAGATAGCCCTCCGGATTGACCGTACACACACCGCGGGAAACATAGCCGTTTTCGGTCAGCGTATTTTCCAGCTGATAACCTGCCATTGCGATATGCATCTTTCCCGTCTGCGGCCGGGTCAGAAAATCGTACAGCAGCCGGTAGCCGTCGCGTCCGTAATAATCGTCCGCATTGATGACCGCAAACGGACCCTTTACCACATCGCGGCAGCACAGCACCGCGTGTCCGGTTCCCCACGGCTTTACCCGTCCTTCCGGCACTGTATAGCCATCCGGCAGCTTATCCAGCTCCTGATACACATATTCCACCGGCACATGCTGGGCGATCCGGTCACCGATGTTCTGGCGGAAAGCCTCTTCAATGGCATGTTTGATCACAAACACCACTTTGCCGAAGCCAGCCGATACCGCGTCGTAAATCGAATAATCGATAATCTTTTCCCCTGACGGGCCAACCGGAGTGATCTGTTTAAGTCCGCCGAACCGGCTGCCCATCCCCGCAGCCATAATCACCAAAGTCGGTCTGGTTTTTTCCACAGAAATCGTCCTTTCCGCTCCGGAGTGCTCCGGAGGAATGCTGAATTTACCCGCCTTATCTCCTGCCTCTTGCAAACGACTGTAATACGGGTATAATAAAATAGCAACGTTTCTATTATAGACGGGAGGAACCAAAATGGCAATACTAATTACTGGCGGCTGCGGATATATCGGCAGCCATACCTGCCTGGAGATGCTGGCGGCAGGTTACGACATCGTTGTTCTCGACAACTATTACAACGCTAAACCCGAAGCCCTGCACCGCGTTCAGTCCCTCGCCGGAAAAATCTTTCCGTTCTACGAATGCGATATCCGGGATGCCGACGGTCTGCGCCGCATCTTCCGCGAAAACCAAATCGACGCCGTGATTCATTTCGCCGGTTTGAAGGCGGTCGGTGAATCGGTCCAAAAACCGCTCGCTTATTACGACAACAACGTCGGCGGCACGGTGACCCTCTGTCAGGTGATGGCCGAAGCGGGCTGCAAACGCATGATTTTCAGCTCCTCCGCCACCGTTTACGGCATGAATAACCCCTCCCCGCTGCGGGAGGACATGCCCACCGGGGCAGTCACCAACCCCTATGGCCGTACCAAGTATATCATTGAAGAAATTCTCAAGGACACCTGCGCCTCCGACGAAGAATGGTCAGCGGTGCTGCTGCGGTACTTCAACCCCATTGGCGCACACGAGAGCGGGCGGATCGGTGAGGATCCCAACGGCATCCCGAACAACCTGATGCCGTATATTTCCCAGGTAGCCATCGGTAAACTGCCGCGCTTATCGGTATACGGCGACGACTACGACACCCATGATGGTACCGGCGTGCGCGATTATATCCATGTAGTGGATCTGGCGGTGGGCCATGTCAAGGCGGTCGAATACGCGCTCGGCCATACCGGCGCGGAAGCCTTTAATCTCGGTACCGGCGTCGGTTACAGCGTACTCGATATCGTCAAGGCTTTCAAGCAGGCCAACGGCGTCGACGTACCCTACGTCATCGCTCCCCGCCGCGCCGGTGACATTGCCACCTGCTATTCCGATCCGGGCAAGGCACAGCGGGTGCTCGGCTGGAAGGCGGAGCACGACCTCGCCGCCATGTGCCGTGATTCCTGGCGCTGGCAGTCCCAGAATCCGAAGGGCTACGACGCCTGAGCCACTGTCCGCACTTCTGTTTTATCTTAGTCGTTCCGCAGGGAATATATTCGTCCCGTAAAGCAAAAGCGGCCCGAACTTTAAGTTCGGGCCGCTTTTGCTGTTTCGGCAGCATTTACCCTATCTGCTGCTGATATATGAGCTCACTTTGCTGCTCGCGGAACGCTTCGGTCCCCTCCAGCGGGGTATCGGTCCGCGTGACCTCACACGCCATTTTTTCGCCGTTAAATTCAATTTCCAGCTTTGGTGCGGTTTTTCCCGTACAGGTGACCAGAAGCAGCGTATCGCCGGAATTTCCGGCGCTGTCAACCATCGTCAGGCCCAGCGTACGGCTGAAGCCAAACCATCCGGAACGCACGCCGACCGAAGTCACCTGCGGATGTTCCGTCAGACGGGGCATATACAGCAGATACTGTACCGTCACCCGGTCTCCTTCTTCACGTTCATAACACAGCGCATAGGCGGAATCCCAGTCACTGCCGCAGGTGTCCAGCCACTGTGCCGCTTCCGGATTTTTTGTTTCCTGCAGGTATTCCTCCACCGGAAGTGTCATAACGCTCGTCGAATCGGCCGGCACAGCGGAATAGGTGGAAAACGCAAAAAACAAAAGAATCAGCAGCATCACCGGGATCAGAATAACCACCAGAAGAATCCTGCTGAGCAGCCGGTCCCCGGCTTTGACCGGGCCGGCCGCAGGGGCCTGCACTTCCGGCAGCGGCTGCGCACAGCGGGGACAAAAACGCCACCCCGCCTCCACCGGTGCGGAACAATGCGGGCAAGCCGGACGCAGGCGTGCGGAACAATGCGGGCAGATGGCATACTCCCGCTCAATGGAAGCGCCGCACTGCGGGCAACGGCAGTCCGGATAGCTGCCCCGCACCAGCAGATACACAATAAAGCCGACCAGAGATGGCGCCAGGACGGCGATCACAGTCCACAGCACAGCATTCATGCCGCGGCGCGATGCATCCCGGTAAACGTATACGCCGATCAACACAAAAACAGCGGCTGCGAGTAAGAGAACCAAACCGCACAAAATTAAACCTGCTGCTGAATAGCTCATTGTATCTTCCCTCTCCTTTGCGTGTACAGGATGGCAATGACGCCGCTGCCGACGGTTGAAACGAGCACTGTTCCTACGCAGAATAGTGTCAGCAGCGGAGCCATGCCCCGCATAAACAGGCCAAGTGCCAGAATCACGAACTGAAAAAGGATTCCTCCTGCCGCCAGCAGTGCAGTCTGGCGGCGCAGCCTGCGCTGTTCAAGACGGGCACGAAGCAGAGTTTCACAAAGAGCCGGTGGGTTTTCCTGTTCAAAAGAATAAATCTGCTTCATCTTTCAGCTCCTCCTTCAGCCGCTGTCTCGCTTTATTCAGCCTCGATTTTACCGTTCCCGGCGGTATGTTCAGTACCGCTGCGGCCGACACGGTATCCATGTCGCGGAAATAAAACAGCACGACGGTCAGCCGCAGTTTCTCCGGCAGCCTGTTAACCGCTGCATAAAGCGCTGTATAGTCCTGCCGTTTTGGCGCCGGCACAGCCTGAAGAACAGCGTCCTTCTCCGCATTATCCGCAAACTCAAACATCGGCGCGCGCCGCAGATGTCTCCAGGCACTGCGGTAGGTATTCACACAAATTCTGGTCAGCCATGGCTCAAACGGCTTTGCCGGATCATATCGTGCGAAATTCTTTACCGCCTTCATCCAGGTTTCCTGGTACAGGTCGTCCGCATCCAGAACGTTGGCGCAAAGATGCCGGCACAGTCCATACAAACGTCTGCCGTACTGCTGTATATACGGATCGATCATTCTTTGCGCCTCCTTTCCATTCTCAAATACGCCGCAAAGATGCAGAAGGTTCATTTCCCTGTGAAAAAATAAACCGGCACGACCTGGGTCATGCCGGTTTACAGCGCGGCTGTTATCAGCCCTTGATTTTTTTGAGCAGCTTATCGCTGAAATTCACCTTGTACTTGCTTTCATAGGTTTCATACAGCGCCTCATAATCCTCCGCGCGCTTCGCCTCGGTGGTCTTGGCTTTCCAGGCGACATCGCCGTCCCCTTCGAAATACATCAGATGGTAGCCGTAGTCGGTTTCCACGATTCCGGTTTCCCCTACTGTGCGGGCTTCATCGAAGCACCAGTCTTCAAACGCTTCCACCATCTGCCCTTTGCGGACATTCAGATACTGCCCGCCGTTGGCGGCGGATCCGGTATCCTCCGTATATTTCTCGGCAAGCGTACCGAAAGCCTCCGCCGTCTTCTCCCCATTAGAAAACTCCTTGCGCACGGCTGTTGCCTTCTCAAGCGCAGCATCCGCCGAGCCGTAGGTCTCCTCGGTAAACAGAATGTGCCGTACATTCTTGGTCGGGTATTCCTCACGGGCAGGCGCCTTGATCAGCAGAGCCACCGTATATTTATTGGTTCCTTCGATCACTTTGGTGTCTCCCGCTTTGCGGCCCTCCTCATACGCCCATTTGGCTATTTCCGAAGAGGAAGAATACGTCGTATCCTCGGTCAAGGTGCTCTTCAGCGTCTTTTCGATCTTCTCCTCGTCATCCTCACCGGTCTCTTTCAGAAAGGCCTTCACCCATTCGTCAAAAGCTTCGGCTGTTGTACACGCTGCCAGTTCATCGGCTGATGCCTTGGCTGCCGCAAGCGCCTCGGTTTTCGCTTCTTCGCTTGCATCGCTGTCAAACTCTGCTTTAACGGTATAGCTCTTATAGCTGTAAACCGTCAGCGTCTGCTGGTTCTTTTCAAAATAAGCCTCCAGTTCCTCATCCGAATAAGTAAAGCCATTGTATTTCTGTTCATAAAAGCTGTTGGCCAGCGTGTACAGCTCCATACAGCGCTGCATATCCTCCCGGGTTACCCCATTGCCGTAAATCGAACTGATATATTTATCGAAGGTTGTCCCCTGAGCCTGTGCCTGTTTATCGATGGCATCAAGCTGATTTTTGATTGACGTCTTCTCCTCGTCTGTCAGCTCCACGCCCTCCGCTTTCGCAGCCTCTGCGAGAACCACCAGCTGCTGCACCTGAGCCTTGGTGCCGGACATGAAATAGTCAAACCAGGTCTGCGTATCCGAATACCGCTGCGATTTCAGCGACTTGGTCTGATCAATGGAACTGTTTGAGTTGTTGCTTAAGTAATACTGTACCTGGGAATTAAAAAAATACGACATCATGGCGTTGTCGATTTCATAGCTGTCGGAGGTGACCGATATAGTGCTGCGCAGGAATTTTCCGGCAGCCGACAGACTGCCCAGCACAATTGCGCCGATGAGCACCACGGCAAAACACGGCACCAGCACAGCTGTGGCGATTTTGATGCGGCGCTGACGGCGCTGCTTTTTTTCCAGCTCCTTCTGCTTTTGCGCTTTCTCCTGCTCCTTGGCGATACGATTGCGGTTTCCCTTTCCCATCAGGCGGACTTCCTTTCTGTTGACCATTTATTCCTTTGATCGGAGACACCGTATCCCCTCCAGCTAATACCGGAAGCTGGGCACGGCATATACGCATAGAGTATACCGAAGATCCGTGACCAACGTGTGAAAAAAATGTAAACTCATCAGCAAACTATCCAAAATTATATTGGTGCAAGCTGCTCTCTTTGTGGGCGTATTTTACGGATTTACACACATCTTTTCTCATCCGGACACAATGAGCAAAGCAGCCCCCGTCCCACAACGGACAGGGGCTGCAGCCAAAATCTATTTTTCTTTATTTTAAAAGCGTAATCACACTGCCGATGAGCGGAAGCGGTTTAGCCTTACCCTGCGCAGCGTTGACAATACCCAGAATGGACAAAGCCAGAATAGCAATATTCAGCAGCCAATGAATGATTCCCAAGAAAATAGAAATAAAACCGATTTCCAACAGCCCAGTAATAAAACCGAGGATGAAAAACACAACACTTACAGCCACTTCGAGAATGAGCAAAATCAACCCCTGATTGGCATGAAACCGGGCAAACCGGGATTTCGGTGCCGCAAAAATCGGGATCAGCACCAGAAGACTCAGATACGACAGAATTCCCATCGCTTTGTTGGCGCTGATATCTGCCGGGTCGAAGGATGCCGTCACATCCGGCGTATTCAGCAAATTATTCGCCGCCGCGTTCGGCTGCGGCTGCGCGGCTCCTCCAATCGCGGCTCCACATTTCGGGCAGAAACGCACCCCATCATTGACCTGCGCCCCACACTTTGAACAAATCGCCATAACCATTCCTCCCTAAAATTTTCCGCCTGTGTGCCGGCAAAGCCGCGCCAAAATAAAGACGTCTCTGCTTTACCGTATAGCTTCTGACTCCATTATGCCATAAATTCAGCGCTTTGTCATCGGCATATCCACTGAATTTTATGTGAACTTTTCCCACGATATCCCAGAAAATGAGACAAGGAATCCGACAAAATCCCCGGTAATTTTTTCCTTTGAGCCGTATATTGACAAAGAGATTGCCGTGAGCGGCAGGAATATGCTATACTAAAAAATAAGGCAACCTAAAAAGGAAAGCAGGAGTTTTTTGAAGATGATAAACAGAAATTTTCATCGTTTGCTGAAGCCCGGTTATAAACTGGCCGCTGTCGTTCTTTGCATTGTCTTGCTGATAAGCGGATGCCGGACGGATTTCCCGCCGTTGGAGGAAAGTCTCTCTGACCCTCTTGTGTCTGACGACAGTACCGGAAGCCACAGCGACAGTACCGGCACATCCGGTGAAACCACCAATGGTCCGAGCGGCACAACCAGTACCATTGGCACGACCGCTGACGAATCGGCTGGCAGCAACACCACCACGAATTCCGAAAGCGAAACCACAACCAGCAGTCATACCACGACCGGTACGACACCGAGCACGACCCCCACACCGGATCCGGGCGGCTATACACCGCTCAATTACGGTACAATGAAAGCCTGCTGGCTGTCCCAGTTTGACATGCTCAGCATCTACAAAGTCAATGGACGCCAGCGGGACAAAGCCGATTTCACCAGACGTGTGGAACAGATTTTCGACAACCTCCGTTCGCGCGCCATCAACACCGTTATTGTACAGGTGCGCCCTTATGCCGACAGCTTTTATCCTTCCGAATATTACCCGTGGTCAGACTATGTAACCGGCTCCCATAAAACCGAAGGGACATACGATCCGCTGGCCATCATGGTAGAGGCCGCCCACGCACGCGGGCTTTCGATTCACGCCTGGGTCAATCCGATGCGCGGCATGATAAGCAGTAAGATCACTAATATAGACGCCCAGTATCCAATGCGACAGTGGTATGATGACGGGAATAAATGTGGGAAATACATTGTCAAACAGCTTGTAAAATCCGGGGAAAAATATGAGGAATATTGGTTTCTCAATCCCGCTTATCCCGAAGTGCGCAAGCTGATCGCCGACGGCGCGGCGGAAATCGTCCGCAATTACGACATCGACGGCATACATATCGATGATTATTTTTACCCCAATCCCTCCGCCTCCTTCGATGAAAGCGCGTATAAGCAATATGGAAACGGTTTGTCGCTGGCCAATTTTCGCTACCGCAACACCAACGCCATGGTCAGGGAAATCTATCAGGCAATCAAAGCGATCGACAGCCGGGTGCTGTTCGGTGTTTCACCGGCCGGCAATGTCAATAACAATCTGACCATGTATTATGCCGATGTCAATGAGTGGTGTTCCAAAAGCGGGTACATGGATTACATCTGCCCGCAGGTTTACTGGGGAATGGAGCATGCCACCCACGATTTTGTGAAAATTTCCCGACAGTGGGATCAGATGATCCAGCCTTCGTCGGGCATTAAGCTCGTTATCGGCATGACGCTGGAAAAGGCCAGCAAGCGGCCCGCCTATGAACCGGAATGGGGAAAACATCAGGACGTGATCAAGCGCTGTATGGAATCGCTCGATTCGCTCAACAACTGTACCGGCGTGGCGCTGTTCAGCTATCAGTTTCTCTTTGATCCGCTGACCGGCGCCGCCAACAGCAGCACCAAGGCAGAGGTAAACAACTTTTTGAGCATTCTGCAAAACATGAATTTCGGATAAGCAAAAAAGCCGGACAACCTGTCCGGCTTTTATTTTTAGGGTTCGACGCCGTCTTCCATGCGCTGCCGTGCAAGCAGCAGCTGTTTTCCCAGCTGCTGAAGCCGTTCCTCCGGCATCCGTTCCGCTGGCGCAGAAATGCTGAAAGCATAGGTGCAGCGGCCGCTCTCGTCCCGCAGAGCCGCTGCTGCACAGCAAACGCCCGTTTCGTTTTCCTCCCGATCAACCGCAAATCCCTGTCGCCTCACCGTTTCCAGCTCGTGCTGGAAGGCGTCAAAATTCGTAATGGTGTGTACGGTGATCTTCTGCGGCGGATTTTCCCGCCAGACAGAAGAGACTTCCCGGTCATCCAGTGCTGCGAGGATTGCCTTGCCCACTGCGGTACACGGCATATCGCGCACCATCCCCACGCGGGAAACCATCCGCACCGCGTTGCGGTCGGATTCCACCTTATCCAGATACACAATCCGGCTGCCCTCACGCTGTACCAGATGCACCGTTTCGCCGGTTTCCTCCGCAAGCCGAACCAGGTAGGGATGCATCCGGCGCGGCAAGTCCTTCCTTTCCAAAAGACCGGATGACAGCCGCACGAGTTTGAGCGACAGCTCATATCGTCCATCCGGTTCCTGCCGGACATACCGCAGCTCCAGCAGCGTCTGCAGCAGTCGGTGAACCGTTGCCTTATGCAGGCCGGTCAGCCGGCTGAGTTCCGAAACGCCGAGCCGTCCGCCGGATGCCAGCTGTTCCAGCAGGGCAAAACAGCGCTCAACAGATTGTACGGTTTGCTCGGCCATTTCCCCATCCTCCCCGTCTGTGTTTTTCTTATTTTAGCATAACGGACACCAAAAAACAACGCTCTTGACTTTTCTCTGTTTTCCGGTACAATATGAGTTGTCTTATATATCGATATATCGTTTCATAATACGATACAAAGGAGAGGGTTCCATGCTTGCTGATAGTTTATCTGTTTATCGTATTGTTCCTGTCATCCAACTGGATCATGTAGAAAACGCTCTGCCGCTTGCGCAGTCACTGATCCGCGGCGGGTTGTCCTGTGCGGAAATCACCTTCCGTACCGATGCCGCCGCGGCCTCGATTGCCGCCGTCAGTTCGGCCTGCCCGGATATGTTCGTCGGCGCGGGGACGATTCTGACCGCCGATCAGGCTGATGCTGCCATACAGGCAGGCGCCCGCTTTCTGGTAAGTCCCGGCTTCAATCCAAAGGTAGTGGAGCACTGTCTGCAAAAAGGCTACCCGATTCTTCCGGGGGTATGCACGCCTTCCGAGGTGGAGCATGCGCTGTCCTACGGACTGACGCAGCTCAAGTTCTTTCCCGCTGAAGCCGCTGGCGGCGTAGCGATGATCAAAGCCTTGTCCGCCCCCTATACAAATGTCCGTTTCATGCCGACCGGCGGAATCCATCCGGGAAATGTCCGCGACTATCTGGCCTGCCCGAGCATATTTGCCTGCGGCGGCAGCTGGATGGTGCCGCGGGATAAAATCAACGCCGGCCGCTTTGACGAAATTGAACAGCTGACCGCTCAGGCGGCCACTTTGACAAAGGAGTGATCGGTATGGCTAAAACCGTTACTTTTGGCGAGCTTCTGCTTCGCCTGTCCCCGGAACAGCATAAACGCTTCGTACAAGCCGATCGCTTCGACGCGGTATATGGCGGCGGTGAAGCCAATACCGCTGTACTGCTCGCTGAGTTGGGGACGGACGCCTCATTTGTCAGCAAGCTGCCTGCACATGAAATCGGTCAGGCTGCCCTTAATGAACTGCGCCGTTATGGCGTGGATACCCACTATGTTTTGCGTGGAGGCAGGCGTGTCGGGATTTATTTTCTCGAAAACGGTGCAGCGCAGCGCGCTTCCAAGGTAATCTACGACCGGGCCGGTTCGGCTTTTGCCGAAGCTCATCCGGAAGAATTTAACTGGGATGAAATCTTTTCCGATGCAAAGTGGTTTCACTTTACAGGCATTACACCAGCACTCAGCGATGCGGCAGCGGAGTCGTGCCTTCTGGCCTGTCAGGCGGCTCGCAAGCGAAATATCCCAATCAGTTTTGATCCCAACTACCGCAGCAGTCTGTGGACGCGTGACAAGGCATCGGCCTTGTTTGAAAAAATCATGCCGTATGTCGACCTGTGCATTTCGAATCCCGGGCAGGCAGCCGATGTGTTCGGTATTTCCCTTCCCTCTGGCGGATCAGAAGAGGACGAACGTGAGGCCTGCCGTCAAACGGCAGAGCAACTGTGTGCACGTTACGGCTGTCATTATGTCGCCCTGACCCGACGGCGCTCTGTGTCAGCAAGCGACAACGATTTTTCCGCCATGCTTTATGCCGACGGCGAATGCTTCTTCAGTCGATGTTATTCGATGCACATCGTCGACCGGGTTGGCGGCGGCGACGGTTTTGCCGCCGGGCTGATTTATGCCATGCAGAACGCATTTTCCTACGCGCAGAGCATCGAATTTGCCGCTGCAGCCAGCTGCCTGAAGCACACGGTGCCAGGCGATGCCTGCCACGCCAGTGCAGAGGAAATCCTCCATCTTGCTTCCGGCGGCGGCGCCTTGATTCAGCGCTGAATTTTCCTTTTTATTCCTGTTGGGACTCCCCCTTTTTTCGACAAGAAAAAGGGGGATTTTCATTTTTATGCGGTTTGTGGTATACTGGATACCGGACTGTTTATTCACTGCTTGAATCATAACCAGAGGTGCCGCTTATGGAAACATCCGCTGCCAAAAAGATATTGATTGCCGACGACGAACTGCGGATGCGCAGGGTAATCGCCGACTACCTGCGCATCAAGGGATATGCCGTTGTGGAAGCGGAGGACGGCGAACAGACACTGGAAATTTTCCGCCGCGAACACCCCCATCTGATCCTTCTTGACGTTATGATGCCCAAAAAGGACGGCTGGGAGGTTTGCCGGGAGCTGCGCGCCGAATCGGATGTGCCGATCATCATGCTCACTGCACGCGGCGAGGAAGAGGATGAGCTGCATGGCTTTTCTCTGGGAGCGGACGAGTACATAGCTAAACCTTTCAGCCTGAAAATCCTGCTGGCGCGCATTGAAGCGGTTTTTCGCCGCGGCACGGCGGTGCCCGTTGAAGCTCCGACACAGGCCGCTGGTCTGGATATCAATACGGCCGGCCGCGAGGTGCGGGTGGACGGTTCGCTGGTAGAACTGACCTACACCGAATTTGAACTGCTGAACTATTTGGTTGCCAACACCGGTGTCGCGCTGTCGCGGGATAAAATCCTCGACAATGTCTGGCGCTATGATTATTACGGTGACGCGCGCACGGTGGACACCCATGTGAAAAAGCTGCGCAGCAAGCTCGGCGCGCGCGGCGAATACATCAAGACCATACGCGGCATCGGCTACAAATTTGAGCCATAGGCCGCTGCAGGGAGGCTTTCTCATGTCCGCTGAAACCAAACGCCGGCATTGGCGTTCTTCGATCCTCTGGAAACTTTGCGGGAGCGTACTGCTGTGTATCTGTCTGATGATGCTGTTCAACTGGCTGCTGAACAATTTTGTGCTGGTTTCCTATTACCAGAAAGCGAAAGAAAAATCCCTTATTCACGCCTTTACCGCAGTCAACACGCTTTCCCGCGAGGAGTCTTCCATCGGGGATACGCTGTATGAACTGAGCATCAGCCAAAACATCAGCACCGTCATATGGAGCCCTCCGAACCACCTGAAATACGATTACAGCCCCGTCAAGACCAATGAAACCAGGCTGCTGCTTTCCCCGCCCTACGGCACCCTCGCACAGTCGCCGTTATTGCCCGGGGAATACCTACTGGAGGTTACCGACGACACACGGCTGAACTCTCACTTCCTCACCCTGAGCGGCAAACTTGACAACGAGGATTTGATCCTTATGCGCACCTCGGTCGCCTCCATTGAGGACAGCGTCGGCATTACCAACCGGTTTCTTCTGATTTCCGGTTCGATATCGCTTTTGCTGGGCGGATTGCTGACCTTCTGGATGGCACGCACCTTTACCCGGCCGATCCGGGCACTCTCACGGGTGGCCGGCAGTGTTGCCCGGCTGGATTTCAGTGATCGCTACGACGGCCACGGACGAGATGAGCTGGCCGATCTGGGCAACAGCATCAACTCCATGTCCGAATCGCTGGAAAGGGTCATTTCCGAACTGCGTGCAGCAAATCTTCGTCTGGAGCGGGATATCCGGCAAAAGGAAAAGCAAAACGAAGCACACCGTGCCTTTATCGCCAACGTTTCCCACGAGCTCAAGACGCCGATTGCGCTGATTCAGAATTATGCTGAAGGCTTGCGCGAAGACATTGCCGCCGGCGCGGAAAACCGGGACTACTATTGTGAAGTAATTGAGGACGAAGCGCAGAAAATGTCCCAGCTGATCAAAAAAATGACCTCCCTGATGCAGCTGGAATCCGGCAGCGAACAGCTGGATCCGGAAAGCTTTGACGTTGCCGAGCTGCTTGACAATCTCCTGCAAAAAAATGCGCCGTCATTTGCCAAGCGGGATATCCAGCTGGTCAAAGACTATTCCGCTCCGGTGAATGTGTGGGCAGACCCTTTTCTGATCGAACACGTGCTGAACAACTATTTGTCCAATGCACTGCATCATGTGCCAAACGGCGGAACGATCAGGTGCGCTATCCGTCCGGCAGCCGGGCAGCGGGTACGGCTGGCCGTTTTCAACACTGGCCCCGCCCTTCCGGAGTCGGATATCCCGCACATTTGGGAAATCTTTTATAAAAGCGACAAAGCCCGTACGCGTACTTACGGCGGAAACGGAATCGGTCTGTCGGTTGTCGCCGCCATCATGCAGGCGCATCGCATGCCGTACACCGTGCATAACCTAACGGAGACCGCCTACGGCAGCGGCGTAGAGTTTGATATCGAATTGTCCGCCGTTCCCTATACCCTTGATTCGGACAGTTATGGAGGTGAAGCCCGTGACGATGGAATCCTGCATTGAGTTTGCTCTCACCTTTCCCGGTGCTGTGGCAGATGCCCCTTTCGACGAGGACACCATCGTGCTGCGCCACCGGGACAGCCGCAAATGGTTCGGCCTTCTCATCCATGTACACGGCGTGCCATGCATCAATCTGAAATGCGATCCGCAGCAGGCGGATTTTTACCGTCATGTGTATCGGAATGTCACACCGGCCTATCATATGAATAAGACGCATTGGAATACGATCGTCCTGGACGGCGACGTACCTGAAGGCGAACTGCAGGAGATGATTGCCCACAGCTATGCACTGACCGCGTCCCGCCGCAGTAAAAAGCTGTGATGACATGCGCATTATATCTTCTCTATTTGCATCTGCAAACTAAGCCTATACAGAAAATATAGTCCAGTTTTAAGTCTCTTTCTTTTCTTTTTCATTTTGTTCTTTCGCCGGTTTCTCTAATTTTTCTTCCTTTCTCCTCTTCTTTTTTTCGATTATTTCTTGCCTTGTTTTTTCCTTATTCATACGTTTTATTTTTTTGTTTGAATGAGTGATGTAGAATTCGTATTTCTTATCATCACGACGCATAAAAGGATACGCTATAATCCATGGGCCAAACACGAAACATATAATTAATAGATCTTTCCACTTAAAGGTCGGACGCTTGAACATTTCTACTTTTGTTCCGCCATATTCGGCATCTTTTTCAAAGCGTATAAACTTTCTCCCTTGATATTGTAAACCCTTACTATATTTCTGTTCATTATTTTCCAACTCTTTATAGATGAGGATTCCGGTGTCGCCCTCGTTTATCTCATCATATACAGGGCTGTAAGGAATCGTTTCAGGTCTCCCCCACAATCCAATAAAATCCACCTCAAGCTCTTTCACAGATCCGTCAGAAAACCGGAAAGAAATTAGATATCTATAATGGGTGCTACTGGGAGCTCTATGGTTGCCAGAACCATACCCCTTGTCAATTCTTTTTTCTGCGACCTCCACCGGAACGCTTTGTTCGGGCTGGTTATCCAGTCCGAATGGAACATCCTTGAGAATCCAAAACAGGAAAAAGGCGATGATCGCCAAAATGGTAATGCAAAAAATATAAAAAAACCCTTTTTTCTTTTTTACTTTAGGCATTTGCCCCTCCAGTTTTATCTGTCATAATTTACGGTAAAAATCATACATAGAGCAAACTTGACATTCTTTGAAAACAAGGGGCGTTGTTCTGTCTAGCGGTTTTCTATACTTTGCCGCCAAACAGAACCTGCATGCAGCAGCGGTGATCATCACCGTTTTCCTTATCGATCATACCGTCCAGCGGCTCCAGAATGTATTCCGTCTGCGGAATCCGGAAACGGCCCTGCCCAAGCGGTTCGATATCATCCGGGCAGACCCGCAAAGCCTCGTCGGTCTGCACGCCGAGCAGCAGCGGTCCATACTGGTATTTCACTCCGAAGCTCTTCGCGCGTTTGCGCAGCGGAGCCTCCGTCCGAAGAGGAATCGAATAGGTAATCTCCGTACGGCAGCCGGAAGAAAACGGCAGGATTATGCCATCTTCCGTCGGAAGGGAGGAAACAGCAGTCTTCCCCTCATCCGATGCGATACGGATTGCCTCCGCCGTTTCCGGAAGATACAGCCGTACATGTTTCCAACGGCCTTCTCCCTCCATCTCCAGTGTAACCCGGGTATCCCGCGGAAAATCTGCCCGCATCCGTATACGCTGGCCATCAAGCTCGATATCCGCATCCCCTGGACGAAGAATATACAGCGTATCGGCATCTGTGCGCAACATATTTTCGGCTGCCCGTGCCAGCCCCTCGCCGCCGCGCATGGTGCAGCACCAATAGGCCTCAAAATATTCTTCTTTCGGATGCACAAACGGTTCCTGCGCCCCGACGCAGTTGTCACAACCGAAGCCGCCATTGCTGCGCTGGGCAAATCCCATCGCATTATAGAAAATACGCTGCGCTATAAGGAGATATCGGCTATCCCCGGTATTGTCAAAAAATCCCGAGGCCAGCATATACGAGTCAATCACAGCACAAGGTTCCGTCCAGCCCGGACGATCAAACCAGTTATCGTTGGCATAATTTTCGGTCATCCCTTCCCGGCAATACAGTGCAAACAGCTCTTCGGCCGTTCGCAAAAAGCTTTCGTCACCGGTACTCTCATAAAAGCGCAGGATACCGCGCGCAGCGGAAAGGGACGCATGTGTCTGCATCGAGGCGCCGACAAAATCGATCTGCCGAAAGACAGCGATCATCTCTTCCAGCAGCCGCTTCACCCGCGCGTCGGACGTCCGCTCATAATACTGGCTCAATCCATCAAGCGCCATAAAAGCGCAGCCGATATCGGTGGAAAGATACCAGTGTCCCGCCAGCGCACCGGTACGACTGCCGGCAGCGCTTCCGGTACGCTCACGTACGGCCGGATCCGTCGGATAGCCGGCATAATATCCCGCAGCAGGAAGATACAGATTCTCAATAATACGGTCGGCCAGCTGAGCAGCATGTGTGTCCTGTTTCCATGCTGCATATTCCAGCAATCCCCGCAGCAGCCAGTTATGACCGGAAAACTGCTGCTCGTCAAATACGTCGGCAGGCAGCACTTCACCAAGATAGCCCCGGCTGTTCAGCCGTTCTTCCAACCGTTCCAGTATCCGCTGGAGATATGCAGGTTCACGCCCGCTCACCTGCGCCAGCATGGTAAGCGCCAGGATAGTCCGGCCTTCCCAATCCGCTGGCCAGCCCGCCTGATCCGCTTTGAAAACCATATCCGGCTTATACCATCCGCTTTCCAGCCGGGCGTAATTCTTGATAATCCGATAGGCCAGATCGCCTCTAACCTGAATAGACGAAAAAGGCAGCTTTTCCCACTTCATTTGACATTCTCCTAATCTTCCAACCGTTCATGTGTCTCAAACTGCCCCGGAAACAGCGTTTCTTCCACGATCCAAGCGCAATCCTCCACGCATCCGCGGCAGCTGCGCAGTTTCACGCCGCCGTTTCCGCGCAGCTCACGGCACACGATCGATGTGTTCATCTCCCGAAATCGTTCCGCCATTTTCCGTCCGAGAGCATAAGTTTCCCGCTGCGTAGCGGGGGCAGGACACCCGGAACTGTTTTTCAAACCCGCCAGCATAACCATTGCACACACGCTGCCGCAGGTTTCCTGCATTCCGCTGATTCCCACACCAAAGCCCTCCGAAGCCCGGTAGGCATCCTCCTCCGGCAGCCCCAGCAGTTCACTGTATGTGCACACCACCGCCTGGCAGCAGTTATATCCCCGCTGCCGTTTCTGCACCGCTTGTTCGACAAGGCTCTTTTCCATAAAGCCAGCACCTTCCGTTTCATCAAATATCGGATTCTTCGTCTTCTCCATCCATCTCGTCAGCAGGATCTGCCGCTTTTTTCTGCAGTGCCCTGGGTGCCTCCATCAGATCAGGGGTAGGCGGTGTGACCTTTTTCTCATCCCCAATATGATAACGGATCAGCCACCATACCGCAGCCGCCAATAAAACAGCGTCCAGGATCCACGTCCCCCATTCCGGCACATACAGGCTGCTCATCAGCGCTTTATGCACCGCAACAAGGCACAGCCATACCGCTGCTATGGCCACCGCACAAAAGACGTACCGCTTCGCACGCTGTCCCGGAAAGGTGCGTCGAGTCACGGCATAGCCGCCCACCAGAGAAACCAGTGCAAGGCTGACCAGCGTGACCCAGCTTGCCTCTCTGAGCATATCGCGTATCATTGTCAGAGTATTCACTCGGCTTCACCACTTTTCTGCAGATGATTATACCCATTTTCCCGCAGGTACGAGGGATAGTCAAACACCCCTACATTGCGGTCAACATTCCCCACAATCCCGTCCACTGTACCGCAGCTGGTATACTGCCAGATGCGGTAACGGAAGGGAAAATCGGTACTGTCGCTAAAATGAGCCAGCCAGATATCTTCTTCGGCTTCGATCTCGCGGGTATTCAGGGCCAGCTGAAACCATTTTTTATTGGAATAAACCATCGGATAATATCCCGCCTGACGAATCTCATCACAAAAGGCGAGCGCCATTTCGGTCCGTTTGGCTCGGTTGAGTCCCGCGTGATTGGTACGCGCCTCATCAACTGGCTGCCACTCGGTATCATAGACGATCGGGTAGGTCAGCGTATACCCCTCAATCACATCCAGCACGAAACGCGCTTCCTCCCGTGCCTCCTCTGCACTGACCGCCTGCGAGTAAACGTATACGCCGCAGTCAATCCCTGCCTGCGCTGCGCCGGCAATATGCTGCTCAAAGCATGGATCGACAACCAGATTACCCGCATCTCCCCAGCCGCGGAAAGCCGCACGGATAAAGGCGAATTCCACACCGGAAGCTTTCACCGCCTGCCAGTCTACATTACGCTGAAAAGAGGAGACGTCGATTCCTGCACGGCTGCGCAGAATGCCGTTTTCATCGAAATAATAACGCACGGTATCCATGGTCTGCCACCCGGTTACCGGCTGACCTTCGTAATAAAAATACCGCTTATCGCCATCGAGATACCAGCCATGCTCCGGCGGCGGATCATCGGCCGTTACCGGCGGCGCATCTGAAGGCGGTACAGTATCCTCCGGCGGAACATCCGGTACATTAATGGTTTCACCCGTGCTCTCCCCCAGCTGAAGCAGGTATTCCTCCCATTCCGGCGCGTTGTCCCACTCCGTCCAGCCGCCCCAGTCGGACGCGTATTCCTCATCGCCGGGAATATGGATTTCCACCGACGGCGATGTAAACGAGGTCGGCGGATCCGCATGGATATACGGCGGCGGATTGCTGGATACCGGTACTGCATGACAGCCCGCGATAATAGCTGCGCATAACAGCACAGCTGTAATACCGCTGATCTTTTTCATACGCTTTATACTGTCCACCTCCACAGCCCAGCTTCTTTTTTCTCAGTATACAGGATTTTTCGACAAAGGGAAAGGGATTTGAAGAAAAAAGGGCGCCGCGAACGCGGCGTCCTTTTATACCAGTTCTTCAGCGGAACGGTAACTGTCCAAATCGTCCGGCGGCACCAGATTCACCGCTTCTCCCGGCAGACTGTACGCCGTTTCCATAGCAAATGCAAATGACGCCGACACGGTCTGCCCGGTCGCGGCATCAATCAACTCGGCCATGCAGTTCAGTTCACAGGAAATGTTTTTGAGTGCTCCTTTTTCTATCTGGGCGGTGCAGCTTACCTCGCTGATGGACAGCGCCTGATAGTACTCTTTGGTAATACCCAGCGGTTCCAAAAGCTCAGCAGCCAAGCGCTCAGCAATGTCGTCTTTGCATGTGAGCGTCAAAGTTTGACATCCATTTTCTTCCCGCAGCAGAGATATATCCGAAAAACAAGCTTCCTGAAAATCCACACCAGAATCTTCGCTGTTCTCTCCATTGAGCAGGGTGGACAGCTCCTCTTCCGAGGCGATGGGAAGTCGAAGCTTCAGCTCCCCGAGGCCCAAATAGGCCATATGATCCCGGTAATACATCAGCATCGGCATCCGCATCCCGTCGACTTCTTCATAGCCTGTCATGAGCAGCTCATCATCCATAGAAAATCCGGTGCACTCAAGCCGTCCGAACTGCTTATAGGTCATCGTCTGGCCAGCAATATCCATAACGGCCGCCAGCGTTATTTCCTGCGAGCCGGACTCACGCCTCATCGCAGCATCCCAGGCTTGCCTGTACAATACACGATAATCCATTTCCTGCGTCTCCGGTTGGCTTTCTTCCGGAGGAGGATCCGGCCTTTCTGTCTCTTCGGTTTCAGTTGGTCCTGGATCCGATTGCGTTTCCTGCGGCACTGAGGATTCCGGATGATCCGCTTCAGGCACCGTGGTAACCGTCTCTGTCTGTGTTTCGGTTGTGTCGCTTGTTTCCCGCCCGTCTGTTGAAGACAACGAAGTCTCCGCTTCCCACGATGTATCCGTATCCACAGATGGATCTTTGCCTGTACATCCGGCCAAAGCGGTCAGCAAAAGAGTTCCCGCCAGAATGCCAGCTGCAATATGTAGTTTTTTCATTGTTCCCCCTCCGATTTCTTCGCGTTTGGCGATTTTATCTAATTATTTTAGATTTATCTCACGTTAAGATGTTGCAATTATACACTTCCCGGAGGGGTTATGCAATCCGTTTCCAAAATATGTCACAAAAAAAGAGCCCGACAATTGTCGGGCT
>CAJKBW010000020.1 GCA_905198295.1 uncultured Oscillospiraceae bacterium
CTGTAAAGCAAAAACCGGATGCTGCATTTTACAGCATCCGGTTTTTGCTTATGCCGATTTTAAGAATCCTTCGATTTTGTGCGCTCAGCCGCGGCCGCCGGTTTTGCCTTGACATGCGACAGCGGATTGTCCTCTGCCGCTTTCCGGATTTGTTCACTGGAAAGGTGCGTATAAATTTCTGTCGTCCCCAAATTTTCATGGCCGAGAATATCCTTCAAGACCCGTATATCCACGCCGCCGTGCTGATACATCAGCGTGGCGGCGGTATGCCGCAGCTTATGTGTAGATAAATTCTCCGCACCCGGAATATGTTTCAGATAGCCTTTAACGACATAATGAACGCCCTGAAGGCTGATTCGCTGATTCAAACGGCTTAAAAATAAAGCGTGCTTATCTTTGACGTCTTCCGTTGGACGCACCTTTAAATATCGTTTAATGGCATCCTGACAGGCTTCATTAAGATAGATTATACGTTCTTTATTGCCTTTCCCGCGTATACGAAGCATGTGATCCTGGGTGATGTCCTCAAGGTTTATTCCGGCTAACTCCGCACGGCGCAAGCCGCAGTTGAGCAGCAGTGTCAGCATACAGTAATCCCGTTCGGCAAATTCACCATTCGCGCTCTGCAGAAGATCAAGGCTTTGTTCCAGTGTCAAGAATTTCGGCAACGCTTTTTTGGTTTTCGGTGTATCCAGGTTTTGTACGGGATTGTGTTCAAGCTGATGCGTGTAGTCGGTTAAATGACGAAAAAAGACACGCAGCGAAGTTGTTTTGCGGGCACGTGTTTTGTTGCAGTTGCCGCGTTCATTCTTTATGTAATTCATGTATTCGTAGACGTCATTTATTGTAACGCTTCGGATCAGATCAATATCCACATCCGCAATGGAAATAGCATCCCAGTCCGTATCGGCGGGTATAAGCCCGCGGCTGAGCTTAATATAACGGAAAAAGGTTCGGAGATCGATAAAATATTCATCAACCGTTTTGGAAGAGCGGCCTTTAATGGTTTCCATATAACCCAAAAATTCCTGAAGAATCGGCGGAGCCTGCTGAAAGTAATCTTTACGCATACATCAGAGCGGCTTTATAGGATTTATAGAATAAGGACAGCCTCCCCTCAACTATACAAAATATTCATTTTGTATAGTTGAGTCTGGCGTATCCATACCCTCAAGCCTTTCTCTTTCTTCCTCCCTTCATCACCTGTACTCCGATTCAAAGATCAATTCAGTCAAAAAAACTGAGCTGTTTTGCTTTCGGCAAAGGACGATAATCCGCTGTTTGTCCGAATTTGCACAATGACACTGGAATATCGTGCAGAAAAACGGATTCGTCCTTCTGTGTCAGCAGAATGAGTTCTTCTTTAGCGCGGGTCATTCCCACATAAAAAAGCCGGCGCTCTTCTTCCGGATCGGTCATACGCCCAGGGGCTTCCAACGGAATGCTGCCTCGTTTAACACCACAAAGAAAAACCACCGGAAACTCCAGTCCCTTTGAACCGTGCAGAGTCATCAGCGTTACCGCGTCAGGCGTATACTGTTTTCCTCCGCTGCGCTGAACATCGCCTTCCGCACCAAGCGTAAGCTCTTGCAAAAAAGATTGCAGATGCCGATGCAGCACGGCCATATGCGCCAAGCGATCAAGTGCGGGCGTAATGACGATTTCCAGATCGTGCAGAAGATCCTCAATAAGAAGATGCGGTTCCTCGGTTAATCTCGCCTTATATTGTGTATACATAACCAGCCAGCAGCGTACGGATTCCTCTTTTTCCAAAGCACTCCCCTCTGCCAGCGCAGCGGGCGTCATCTTTTCCTTGCGAATCGCAGCAAGTGTGTCTTTCCCGCAATTCCACAGCATCTTCAAACATATTTGGAGCGATGCGCTGTCCTGTGGCTCAACGAGCGTACGGAAGAAACCCAGTACGCCGCGCACCAGGCTATCGGACAGCACGTCGTCACGACCGGTTACCACATACGGTATGCTCTCGATCCGCAGACATTTCTCGAGCAGCTCAGCCTGTCGATGCGTGCGGTATAATACCGCTATATCCGAAAAGGACCGCACATGCCGATCGTGACTGCCGGCCTGTGCCTCCAGCATATCAATACCGCCCACCATACGGCCGATTTCCTTGGCGAGATAAACCGCTTCGGCAAAATCGTCTTCTGCCCGCATAACCAGAATCGGTGCGCCGCTTTCCCGCTGCGCCTGCAGTGTGGGCTGGGCATCTGCCGTATGATTTTTAGCGATTGCCCCTAAAGCCCCCTGCACAATTTCCGGCGTCGATCGATAGTTGCGCAGCAGACGAATGGTAGAGAGTTCGGCATATGTCCCGGCCAGACGATCGAAGCAATGGGCATCCGCGCCGCGGAAACCATAAATAGACTGGTCCGGGTCGCCAATCACAAACAGCGTTTTTCCCTGACGACTCCAAGCCATGATCAGACGATACTGCAGTTCATCAATATCCTGGAATTCATCGACCAGCAGATGTGTGAATTGCGGATAAACAGTTCCCGCTTCACACCGTTCCAGAACCCGCAGCAGCAGGTCGTCGAAATCACAAGCGTTGATCGTTTGCAGGCGCTGCGTATAGAGGGCGAAAGCGTTCGGATCAAGATCCGTTTCGGTTGTGCCGTTTTTCTGTCGGGAAACCGCCTGGAGAAACCGCTTGGGAGACTGCTTGCAGTGGCATTCCTGCAGAACTTCAGCTGCGATAATCTGCGCTTCTTCCTCATCAATGAGCGTAATGTTTTCCAGCAGATGCAGACAAAGCGAATGGAAGGTGCCTATATGCATCGCTTTTGCCGCTGTGCGTCCCAAAACCTTTTCCAGACGCTCACGCATCTCTGCCGCTGCTTTATTGGTAAAGGTTACCGCCGTGATATCGGCCGGCTTTACGCCTTTTTCCTTTACCATGTACTGAATACGCGACACCAGCGTTTTGGTTTTGCCCGTGCCCGGGCCGGCGATAACAGCCGTAACAGCAGCTGTACTTTGCACCGCCTTCTGCTGTTCGGCATTCGGCTCTTCGGCTTTGTGCAAAGGTACGGCAGGCACCTCTTTTTTCTTTTTGACGGCAGCAGATTTTTGTGCCTGCGCTTTCCCGTGAACGGCCGGCTGCCCCGGAAAAAAGCAAAGCTGTCCGCAAAGCTCTTCCCGTTCCTCTTCGCTGAGGATCTGCACACGGCCGTATTCCCCGTCAAAGCCGGGCGTCAGATGCACCTTCCCTTGTCTTACCCGACGGATTCCTTCTGTAATGCATACACCGGCAGCCGTCTCAATTTCATCGAGCGGAACACGGCGAAGTATATCGAACTCCGAGCCGAGTGCATAAAGCATCTGTTCATATTGCGCCATCGTACGCTTACTTGCAGTGCTGGTGCCGGACGATGCAGCGATCACCTCCGGCAAAGGGACCAGACTTTCAAAGGAAGCGGCATTCTCCGGACGATACCCTTCGGGGCGATCCGCCAGCTGCTGTGCGCGGTGCAGCACACCGATAGTCAGCTTTTTGCCGCAGACCGGACACTTTCCGCTGTACCGATCCGCTTCCTCAGGGGTCAGGCATTGCTGACAATTGCGGTGACCGTCAAAATGATATTTTCCTTCTTCCGGAAAAAACTCAATGGTTCCCGCCAGCTTTCCCCCCGCCTTGTCCCGGAGCGCCTGCATCATGGCGGGATACGCCATCGCTGTATCAAACAGGTCCGCCTCTCGTCCAAGTTTAGCCGGAGAATGCGCATCCGAATGGGAGACAAGCGTGTACCTGTCCAGTGCCGAAAGCCGCCAGTTCATCGGCGGATCCGACGAGAGCCCGGTTTCCAGGGCGTGGATATGCCCGGTCAGATCTTCAAAACATTCTTCAATGGTATCAAACCCGGAAAAAGCGCCAAACAGAGAAAAGTGCGGCGTCCAGATATGCGCCGGGATAAATTCAGCCTCCGGACAGACATCAAGGGTGATTTCCAGCAAGTCGCGGCTGTCCAGCCCCAGTATAGGACGCCCATCCGAATGGATATTCCCTATTCTTTCCAGACGGAGGGCCAGCTGCTCCGCCGCCTCCAGGCTGGGCAGCAAAATCACATTATGCACCTTGCGCACCCTGCCGTTTTTCTTGTAAATCGAGCTGATTTCACCGGATACCATAAAGCGCGGCGTTTCCTGCGCAAACGCACCATCGGCATCCATTCTGTACGCCTCCTTAAGAGCGTACAGCCCATCTTCTGCCGGCGTCAGCTTTTCCTTGAGCTCCTCTCTCCAGGCCGGATGGGTAAAGTCCCCGGTGCCGATCACCTGAATTCCCTTGCGGCGCGCCCACCATTCCAGCTGTTCCGGTATGCAGTCACGGCTGGTCGCACGGGAATAGCGGGAATGAATATGCAGGTCTGCAATCAACATGTTGTACGTCTCCCCTTCTCCTGCCCAAAACAGTGACATCCTTGTAAATCCGTTCGGGGGTCTTCACACGCTATATTTCCCGGGCAATGGTAGTCCCTCTCCTGGCCGCCCAGGCAATATTATACGCATGATCGCCGACACGCTCCAGATCGTGCAGTGCCTTAGCAAAGACAATGCCGGGCTCCGTGTGGCATTCTTTAGCCCGCAGACGGGCAATGTGGTTATCCTGTGACTGGAGCGTAAGAGCATCGATGTTCTCTTCCAGCGCATGAAATTCCCGTGCTTCCTCGTCGGTAAGGTTATGGCGCAGAAATGCCCCCATCGCCCGATCAAGCAGCAGCAGGTTTTTATCATAAATCTCCTGGATTTCCGCCTTGGCTGCAGATGAGTATACCAGCCCCTTGTCCACAAAAAGTGCGGTTTTCTCCACAAGGTTCAATGCGTGATCACCGATTCGTTCCAGATCGTTAATGACGTGAAAAATTCTGCCGACGTATTCGGACGCCTCGTCCGGCAGTTCCATAGCGTTGAACTTGACTAAAAAGTCGGTAATCGCATGATTGAGATAATTGATCAGCTCTTCCTGCTCCTTCACAAGCTGAGCCTTGCTGAGATCGTTTTCAATCAGCCCTTCCGCCGCCATAACAAAATTATTGCGGGCAAGCCTGCCCATCCGCTCGACCTCTTTCTGCACCTGAAGCAGCGTTGTACTCGGTGCGGTAGCGAGGTTAGTATCGATATACAGCAGCCGGCGTTCACTCTCGTGCGCCTTTTTGGGGACAAACCGGTAAGAAAGCCGTACGATAGCTTTGGTGAAGGGCAGCAGAACGAACGCTGTGACCACCTTAAAGATGATATGGCAAATGGACACCTGCACCATGGCGTTTGACGACAAAGAGGCAATCCATTCCGTATAGGGGGTGAACAGCGTCAAAGGCATAAACAGAACCGCGCCGAAGAGGTTGTAAATAAAATAGATGCAGGCCGCGCGCTTGGCGTTGTTTTTCGCGTTGATGGCGGATAAAAAGGGCGGCACTGCCGAGCCGATGTTGATGCCGCAGATCAGATAGGACGCAAAATGAATCGGCATAAGCCCCTGCAGGGCAAGCGCCTGCAATACGCCTACCGCTGCCGAGGAGGATTGAATCACCGCGCACAGAAGTGTTCCCACCAGCAGACCGACAATCGGGTTGCTGGCGGTCGTGATGAAATTCTGAAAGCCGGGAGAATCCTTGAGAAAAGCCATCGATGCGCTCATGGTATGTAGTCCCTGAAACAGGATGCCGAAGCCCAGAATAACCTGCCCGATATGCCTGCGCGTAACCTTTTTGCAGTAAAGGCACAAAACCGCACCAATGCCGATACACAGCGGGGCAATCGCGCTGACATCCAATGCAATCAGTACGCTGGTTACTGTAGTACCGATATTGGCGCCGATAATCACACCTGTTGCCTGTGCCAGATCCATGATTCCCGCATTCAGAAAACCCATAACCATAACCGTGGTGGCTGAGGACGACTGAATAACAGCGGTTACCAGTACACCAAGCAGGAAGCCCAGAAGAGGATTCCGCGTCAGCTTTTCCATCAGACGGTTCATCTTGGCGCCAGCTGCCGCTTCCAGACCGTCTCCCATATATTTCATACCAAAAAGAAAGGCGCCCAGCCCTCCTAACAGGGCAATCAGATTTGTCCATCCCATCCGCTTTGTGTCACGCCTTTCCCAATCCGCTTAATTTAACATTCTTTTATCATACCGAAAAAAGTGTCGAATTGTCAAGAATACGCCGGTTTAATTCGACTGAGGCTGTTTTGCATCACGGCACAGAGGCCAGCGGCGTCAAATCACGCAAATGACGCTCGAATTCAACGCCGCGCCGCGGATCACTTTGCCGGGCGATCGTGTCCCGTATACAGGAATACGTAAACTGTGTCGCCGTATCCGCGGCCTGGGCAGGGGGATTCCCCTGCAGCATGGCAGCCAATACGACAGCACTGAAGATATCACCGGTTCCGGGAAAAGACACCGGAAGGCGTTCGGTCAAGGCATAGGACACCTGTCCGCCGCAGCTGCAGGCACTGCCCAGCGTGTGCTCATCGAGCGCTACTCCTGTAATCACTAACGCCCGAACGCGCATATTTTCACGCAGACGCTTCATCAAGCGTTCCACGAAGGCAGGATCCCACGGTCCCTCACGGTACGGGATATCGGCCAGCAGCATGGCTTCGGTCATATTCGGCGTTAAAACATCCGCATCCCTTCCCCATTCCCGAATCGCCTGCACATGTTCTGCGCCAAAGCCTTTGTACAGCCGTCCGTGATCCGCCATAACCGGATCCACCAGCCGCATTACGGCAGGGTTTTGCGCAAACCAGCTGCGAAGAATATCGATTTGTGCGGTCGACCCCAGATAACCGGTACACAAAGCATCAAAAGTGATGTTTTCCCTTTGCCAGTGGGCAAAAATCGCCGGCATCTGCTCGGTGAGATCCAGAAAAGTATTCTGATGAAATCCGCCTGTATGGGTGGACAGCAGGGCGGTTGGAAGCACCGAACATTCGATGCCTGCTGCCGCGAAAATCGGCAGTATAGCAGTCAACGAACAGCGACCGACACAGGATATGTCCTGTACAGCCAGGACGTGAGGCGGATTTTTCATGAAGGGATCTCCTTTGGTTTCTTTTCACACAAATATGTGGTATACTATTTTTCCAAATTATCTCTGCAACAGGAAGGAAGAGACAGGACGATGATCAGAAAAATAATCGAAAGCGATCGGGATTGCGTACTGGAAATGATGGAGGAGTTCTATCATTCCCCCGCCGTACTTCACCCGGTACCGTCGCATTTTTTTCGTCTGACGGTTGACGAAGCTCTGTCCGGCAGTCCCTACGCTGAACTGTACCTGCTGTTCGGTGATAAAGACGGGAACCGGCCGGCCGGCTATGCCCTGATCGCCAAAACCTTTTCCAATGAAGCCGGCGGATTGGTGGTATGGCTGGAGGAACTGTATCTGCGGCCGGAGTTCCGCGGACACGGCTTGGGCAGCGCCTTTTTCGCTTTTATCGAGGACGCCTATCGCGGCAAAGCCGCGCGCCTGCGTTTGGAGGTAGAGGAAGACAATGTGTCTGCCCGACGTCTGTATGAACGCCTTGGCTATCAGCCGCTGCCTTATCTGCAGATGATTAAGGAATAATCCCCGCCCGAAAATTGCGGCATGCAACCAGACGGGCTGCCACTGCACGTGCATATTTTATGTATCGTCAACGCCTGTCTGAACGTCGCTCTCCCCATCCGGCCGCCGCCTGAAACTTGGCGGCCGGATGGGGATTTTTTTATGCCAGATTTATTATACCCCTTGTCCCTTCTCCATTGCAACCTTCCCGTAAAAAAAGATCAGCTGTTGTCCCAGTGGATACGGCGGCGGATCAGCAGGCGGTGGAGCGCCGACCAGCGGAAGGGAATCAGGGGATAAAGATAGCTTTTTCCGCCAATTGTTTTGGTGGTGGCAAGCACCAGAAGCATAAGCAGTATGCCGGCCAGAAAGCCCCACAGATCGCCTATGGCGATCAGCAGCAAAAACAGCATGCGGAACAGCTTAAAGGCATAGCCCAGCTCAAAACTCGGCTGTGTAAACGTTGCGACGGCTACAACGGCCATATACAGCAATACTTCAGGAACAAACAGCTTTGCGCCGACGGCAAATTCCCCCAGGATCAGCGCACCGACAACGCCGAAAGCATTATTCAGCATGCTCGGCGTATTCAGCGAGGCAAGCTTAACCCCATCAATAATCAGCTCAACCACAAACAGCTGCAGCAGAATGGGCACGGTATTGGGTTCGGCCACCTGAATAAACTGCAGCCATTCCGGCAGCCAGCCGGGATTACGGATGCACAGATACCATATCGGCGTCAAAAACAGGGTGAGCAAAAATACAGCCATACGAATGAGGCGGAGATAGGTGCCGACAAGCGGAGGAAAATAGTAATCGTTTGTATCCTGCACAAAATCAAAAATAGCCGTCGGCAGAATCATGACCGAAGGCGTATTGTCCACCAGCACAAGGACGCGGCCTTCCATCACGCTGGCCGCCGCACAATCCGGGCGTTCAGTATAGCGGATACGCGGAAACGGATTAAACCATTGTTTTGGCAGCAGATACTCAGCAAGGCTTTCCTGTCCCATAGTCAGTGCGGGGATGTCCATCGTCTTCAGCTGATCCCTCAGCCGGCGCAGATAGGCGGCATCCGCTTTGTCGGCCATGTAACACACAACGACGTCCGTTTTCGAATTCTTCCCCACCTGAAAGATTTCCATTGTCAGTTGTGGATCCCGAATTCTCCGGCGCACCATCGCCGTATTAAAGACCAGCGTTTCAACGAAACCATCCCTTGCTCCGCGCAGCACGCGATCGTCGTCCGGCTCCTCAACGCCGCGTGCCGGATAGGTACGGGCATCGATCATAAAGACCGCTTCGTAACCCTCAAGCAGGCAGGCAACGGTGCCGGACAAAACCTGCGCAGCGATCGTATGCACATCGGTTTGCGTATCCACTTCGACATACGGGATCATCGCTTCGGCGAACAGCTCCGGCGTAGACCATTTTGCCAGATCACTCTCTTTGGCAGACAGGAAAAACTGCATCACCTTTTCCATGATATCATCTTTGACAAAGCCGTCGATCATCAGCAGTAATGCCGAGCGCCCGCCTATTTTGATCGGTTTGGCAATAACATCAAAGCTTTCTTCCGCCCGCAGATAATCCAGAAGCATTTTTCGGTCCGTTGGATATTTGCCTGTAATGTGCATGATTCACGCCCCTTTTCCCGACCTGTTTCTCCGCCTAGTGTTGACAAAGGGGCACAAAAATATCCTAAACCGCGATTGTAATTTATCCGGCGATTTGCTATACTGAAAGAGAGCTGTGAAGTTCAAGCGGAAATGTTTTGAGAGAGGATGATTTTGTATGAACGATGATTGGAATATTCCTTCACCGCCCCAACAACCGCCGATGCCGCAGCAGCCGGCTACTCCGCCGCTGCCGGATACCGATTCCTTTGTTCCGGGCGGTACAGCACCGCAATATCAAAACGCCCCGCAGCAGCCGGCTGCTCCGCCTCCGGCCGCCCCACAACAGCCGTATTATGTGCAGCCTCCTGTTCCTCCGCAGCAGACCTATGTCCCCTATCAGCCGCCTGTGTATGTGACGCCTCCCGTATATTCCCAGACGCCTGCCAAGCCCGGAAACGGCATGGCGGTGGCCTCTTTGGTTCTGGGTATTCTGTCGATCACCTTCTGCTGCGCATGGTATATTTCGGCCGTGATGGCCATTGTCGGCCTCATCCTGGGCATAGTCGCCAAACGGAAGGGCAGCGCCGGAATGGCAACGGCAGGGATTATTCTCAATGTCTTCGGCCTGCTGCTGGCCATCGTCATGATCGTTTTTGTTGTTATCCTCGTGAATGATCCGGAATGGATGAACGAGTTTCTCGATGAATTTTATTATTACAACGAATATTATGGCGACTATCATTCCTATGGCGAAGGCGGACAGCGTTTAGCCGCTTTTCTCCGCAGCTTTCTGACTCGGTAAAGCCGGCTTAAAAAGGGCAAAAGCCGCACGCTCTTGTTTATGAGCGTGCGGCTTTTGTTTTTCAAAAATTATTTGGTACCGAAAATTCTGTCGCCGGCGTCGCCAAGGCCCGGAACGATATAGCCGTGGTCATTCAGATGCTCATCCAGAGACGCACAGTAAATATGCACATCCGGGTGTGCGGCCTTAAGCGCCTCGAGCCCTTCGGGCGCCGCGATAATGCACATGAATTTAATGTTCTTCGGATGACGTTCCTTGATCTGCGCAATGGCGTCGACAGCCGATCCACCGGTCGCCAGCATGGGATCCAGAACGATCACTTCACGCTCTTCAATATCCCCCGGCAGCTTGCAGTAATATTCAACCGGCTTGAGTGTCTCGGGATCACGGAACAAACCGATATGCCCGACACGGGCAGCCGGTACAAGCTCAAGTGCGCCCTCCACCATGCCGAGTCCCGCCCGCAGAATTGGGACAAAAGCCAGTTTCCGGCCGGCAATCACTTTGGATTTGGTGATCTGAATGGGGGTTTCCACCTCAATCTCACACATCGGAAGATCCCGGGTCGCTTCATAGCACATCAGCTCGGTGATTTCCTGAATCAGCTCGCGAAACTCCTTGGAACCGGTATTCTTGTCCCGCAGAAGGGTAACCTTATGCTGGATGAGCGGGTGGTCAGCGATAAATACATTCGACATCATGCAAACAACCTCCATTATTTTGCTTTTATCCCGCGGCCAGCCGAGAGCCAGCCGCAAATCTGCCTTTATACGCCCATGTCTTCCTGCGCCGCCTGACGCCTGCGCAGTTCCCGTTCAGCCTGCGGCAGACGCAGATAAACCGGCTGCAGCTGCTGATGGGTCAGCGGCGCCTGTGACAACATGAGTTCCGCCGCCTCACGGGCTACTCCGGCCGCCTGCTGATACAGCAGGTGCGCAGGAGCAAGGATAAGCGCCGGAATTTCCGCCTGAAAAGTATTATAGCACAGTTGCGCGCCATCTCCAACCATTAAAATTGGTTTTTGTACAGAATTCAACTGTTTTTTTAAATCTTCCAGAGAAATGGCGGCATCCGGAGACAAACGGGTAAGCACGCCGGACCGGCAGGCAAACAAGGCGCTGTACACCTGCTGGCAGCGGGCGTCCATCGCCGCACAAACTACGCCGTCGAACGGCAGGCCGTCCGCGTTGCGGGCGATAGCCGCCAGCGTAGACACGCCGAAACAGGGTTTGTCGTCTGAAAAGGCCATCCCCTTAACAGCTGATACGCCGATGCGAATTCCCGTAAAAGAGCCGGGTCCCGCCGAAACCGCATATGCATCTATGTCCGTCAGTGTCAGGCCGGCATTGCTGAGCATGCCGCTTACCATAGGAAGCAGCGTCTGGCTGTGGGTTAAAGCGGTATTGACCGCAGCACTGGCAAGAATACAACGCTCCTCCCACACAGCACAGGATGCCGGGCCCGCGGAGGATTCAATGGCAAGTATTTTCACTGAAAAGTCTATCCCCTTTACAATAAATAAAAAACAGTCCTAATTCAGAGAGTCGGATTCATATCAATCTGCCGCTGATTATCCGAGATACGGGAGAACGTAACGCGAATCGCCTGTTCCGGCAAAGCATTTTCAATGTTTTCGCTCCATTCCACCGCCAGCACAGCACCGGCATCCAGGTAATCAAAAAAGCCGGTGCTGTAGAGATCCTCCCAGCTGTTGATCCGATACATATCAAAATGAACCAGCGGAGGATTTCCGCCGTAATCATTGACCAGCGCAAAGGTCGGACTGGATACCTGTGTGCAGTCCAGCCCGAGACCGGCGGCCATACCGCGGACGAAAGCGGTCTTCCCCATCCCTAAGCCGCCGTACAGTGCGACCACATCCCCCGCCTTAAGGTGAGAAGACAGCTTCGCACCGAGATCTTCGGTTTCCTGCGGCGTATTGGTAATATATTTCGGCATTTCTATACCTCTTTTGCAGCGAAAATCGAAAGGATTTCTTAAGTATACCATAAATTTTTCCATCTTGGAAGGCTGTCTATTGAATAGTGCGGCCATTCACGGTATAATACTTACCATCGACGACAAAAAGGAGGGGTATTTTGAACGTTCTCAAACGAATCAAAAAATTCGTCGGGGATTATGTTCGGTACAGCGATAAGCTGTTGCTGCTGCTGTGCTTACTGGCCTCCGGTTACGGCATTACTTTGGTATACTCCGCCGCACATACGGCCCAGGTTGGGATGAGCGGCGTTATCATGCAGATTGCGGCTTCGGCTGTCGGTATTGTGGCCGCGCTGATTATCTCCCGGATTGATTACGAAACCATCTGCGCTTTCTGGCCTGTCTATGCCGGGTTAGCCGTCATTTTAATGATTCTGACCTTTACGCCGCTCGGGCTGAACGTGCCCGGCACGGATGACACGGCCTGGCTCGGTATCAAACTTGGCGGTCGGACAATGACCTTCCAACCCTCTGAACTGATGAAAATTGTGTTCATCATCACCTTTTCCAAGCATCTGACGGCTGTGCGGGAACACATTAACCGGCCGCTTACGGTGCTGCTGCTCTGTCTGCACGCCGCCTTTCCCGCGGGGCTGGTGTTTCTTCAGGGAGATGACGGCACGGCTCTCGTGTTCCTGTTCATGTTTGCCGCGATGATGTTTGCCGCCGGCTTGAAGCCGATCTATTTTCTCGTTGCCGGCCTGCTCGTGTGTGCCGCTATCCCGATTGTATGGAACACGCTGCTGAGCGACCCGTCCAAACGAAACCGTTTTCTTTGCCTGATATTTGTGGACGAATATCTGCAGACCACCGGCTGGCAGCAGTATCTGGCCCTGATGTCCATGGGTTCCGGCCAGCTTTGGGGCGTCGGCTTTTTAAACGGCGGAAATCATGGGCTGTATGCACGCAATAATGATCTGATTTTTACGGTTGCCGGCGAGGAGTTTGGCTTTATCGGTGCGATTGCGCTTATTTTGATCATCCTGTTTATGGTGATCAAAATGCTGAGCAACGCCATGCATGCCCGTGACCGGCTGGGCATGTTTCTGTGTATCGGAATGATGTCGCTGGTTGGTTTTCAGTCGGCCATCAATATCGGCATGAACGTCCGCCTGCTTCCGGTCATCGGCATTACCCTTCCCTTTTTCAGCGCAGGCGGCAGCTCAGTGGCTACGCTGTATTTGGGAATAGGGCTTGTGCTGAGTGTTTATTATTCCAGCCGAACCAATACACAGGAAGCGATTTTCGCCAAGCGGATTTAAAATCCAAAAGCCTGCCTGCTTGAAAAAGCAGGCAGGCTTTTTTACCATTCCTGCAAAGTGCCGGTTAATTCCGTGATGCTGTGCAGACCGCTGCGCTGCGCGAATTCTTCCATCCCTTCAATAATATGAATACAGGCATAAGGATCGTGGAAGCTGGCGGTTCCCACCTGCACGGCTGCAGCGCCGGCAATCATCATTTCCACGGCATCCTCCCAGGTGGAAATGCCGCCCATGCCGATAATCGGCACAGATACACGCTTGTACACCTCACGTACCATGCGCACAGCCACCGGGAATACCGCCGGTCCGGACAGGCCGCCGGTGTTATTGTGCAGAATCGGCCGCCGCGTACGGATGTCAATACGCATACCGGTCAGCGTATTGATCAGCGACAGCATATCGGCACCGGCCGCTTCCGCGGAGGCCGCAATATCGCCAATACTGGTTACATTCGGTGTGAGCTTGACCATCAGCGGCTTGGCACAATGCCGTTTGACCAGCCGGGTAACCTCCGCCACACTGTCGCAGGATGTGCCGAAATTCACCCCGCCCTGCTTGACATTCGGGCAGGAGATGTTGAGCTCGACCATGTCCACAGCGGAACCCGACAAACGTTCCGCCATCGCGGCGTAGTCTTCCAGCGTATTCCCGGCAATGTTGGCGATGACCACGGTATCCTGCTGCTTCAGCCAAGGCAGATAGGTGTTTAAAAAGGTATCCACACCGGGATTCTGCAAACCGACGCTGTTGAGCATGCCGGCGGGAGTTTCGGCGATCCGGGGCGCCGGATTGCCCGGACGCTCCTTCAATGTGGTTCCCTTACAGGAAATCCCCCCCAAACGGGAAATTGGATAAAACTCCTGATATTCCATCCCGTAACCAAAAGTACCCGACGCGGTGATAACCGGATTTTTCAGCGTAATGCCGCAGAGATTGACACGCATATCGCTCATGACCAGTCCACCTCCTGCGCGTCGAATACCGGACCGTTCAGGCAGACCCGCGCCATGCGCGGATCCCCGTTTTCGTCCTTGGTTTTGCAGGCGCAGCCCAGACAGGCGCCCACGCCGCAGGCCATACGCTCCTCCATCGATACCCAGCAGGGAATCCCTTTTTCGTTCGCCTGTTCTGCCACACGCTTCATCATGACTTTCGGGCCGCAGGTATACACGATATCACACGCTTTTTCAGCCAGATGCCGTTCCATTGCCTGCGTGGTGAATCCGTGAAAACCAGCAGAACCGTCATCGGTGCAGAGAATTGTCTGTGCGCCTACCGCCTGAAAGTCGTCCTGCAGGATGGCCGAAGCCGCGTTGCGGAAGCCGGTGATGACGGTGGCGTTGCAGCCGTAGTGCCTGGCGACAGGCAGCAGCGGAGGGGTTCCTATCCCCCCGCCGACCAGCAGCACCTTTTTATCCGGTTCCAGCAGAGGAAATCCATGTCCGAGCGGACCAACAAGGCTCAGATTCTCTCCGACCTGCCGCTGGGCAAGCCAGGCCGTTCCCTTTCCGCGCACCTCAAACACCAGACGCAGGATACCGGCGGCAGCATCAAAACCGCACAGCGATATCGGCCGCCGCAGTTCAAACCCTTCGCATAAAACCGTAACAAACTGCCCGGCTGCCGCGGCAGCGGCAATCTTCGGCGCAGAAAGAGTAAAATTGAAAATGCCCGGTGCAATTTCCGCCTTATACAGCAGTCTGCTCTGTTCTTCCGTATAGCGCATACGGCTCCCCCTCTCCTATCGGGTTAAACCTTGGTTATATCGATAAGCTCCATATCATCCATTGTCTTATCCATCGACAGGCAGCGCGTCATCGCGGTCGCTGTATCCAGCGAAGTAAACACCGGAATGGAGCGCTCAACCGCAATGCGGCGCATCTGTACGCTGGCAAGCTTGGGATCGCGTCCATGCGCGTCGGTAGAAATAATGTAGTCGATCTTGCCGCTCTCCAGCAGGTCGACAATATTAGGATGTGCCTCGTGCATTTTCCGTACCGACGAGGTCGGAATCATCTCTTTGTTCAGGCGGTTGGCGGTACCGGCTGTCGCATACAGATCAAAGCCGAGCTGACGGAATTTATCCGCAACGGCCATAGCCTCCACTTTATCGGTATCCCGCACCGTAATCAGCACACCGCCTGACTTCTTCATCTTATAACCGGCGGCAATAAGCCCCTTGAAAAGCGCATCTTCAAAGTTTTTAGCCAGTCCGAGCACCTCACCGGTCGACTTCATTTCCGGCCCGAGCTGAACATCCAGATTGCGCAGCTTTTCAAAGCTGAACACCGGCACCTTAACGGCGACATAATCGCGCTCCGGAACCAGACCGGTGCCAAATCCCATGTCTTTAAGCGGTTCGCCCAGCATGCAGCGGGTGGCCAGCTCCACCATCGGCACATTCGTCACCTTGCTGATATACGGCACGGTGCGGGACGAACGCGGGTTGACCTCGATAACGTACACGGTATCCTGATAGACCACATACTGGATGTTGACCAGGCCGACCACCTTCAGCGCACGCGCGAGACGGCCGGTATAATCGATGATGGTCTGACGGATGGTTTCACTGAGCGTCTGGGAGGGATACACCGAGATCGAGTCGCCCGAGTGCACGCCGGCACGCTCCACATGTTCCATGATGCCCGGAATCAGATAATCGGTACCGTCGCAGATCGCATCCACCTCGACTTCCTTGCCCATCAGGTATTTATCGATGAGCACCGGATTTTCCAGCTCGTGCGAGGTGATGATCGCCATGTATTCCTTTACGTCGTTGTCGTCGTAAGCGATAATCATATTCTGGCCGCCCAGCACATAGGACGGACGCAGCAGCACCGGATAGCCGACCTTGTGCGCCGCCTCAAGCGCCTCCTCGGTGGTAAACACCGTCGTGCCGGCCGGACGCGGGATACCGCACTGCTCAAGCAGCTCGTCGAAACGCTCGCGGTCCTCGGCAGCATCGATGCTGTCCGCCGGCGTGCCGAGGATTTTGACACCCTTTTCCTGCAAATGCTTGGTCAGCTTGATGGCCGTCTGGCCGCCGAACTGCACCACTACCGCCTCCGGACGTTCGGTAGCCAGAACGCTGTCGACATCCTCCGGCGTCAGCGGATCAAAATACAGGCGGTCGGAGGTGTCAAAGTCGGTGGAAACCGTTTCCGGGTTATTGTTGGCGATAATGGCCTCATAGCCCAGCTTTTTCAGGGTGCGCACACAATGCACCGAACAGTAGTCAAACTCGATGCCCTGGCCGATGCGGATCGGTCCGGAACCGAAGACCACCACCCGCTTCTTACCGGAATTCAGTTCCGCGTTATACAGCTCCGCCTCGTTCTCCTCATCCCAGGAGGAATAGAAGTATGGCGTTTCCGCAGCGAATTCCGCCGCGCAGGTGTCCACCATTTTATAGGACGCATGACGATGCACCGGCACCTTCTGTCCGGAGAGCCGTTCGATCGTCTTATCCAGAAAACCGAGTTTTTTGGCCCGCATATAGGTTTCTTCATCCAGCGTGCCGGCTTTCAGCTCACTCTGCATCGCCACCAGACGGTTGAGCTTGGACAGGAACCAGCGGTCGATTTTCGTGATGGCAAAAATCTCGTCCGGGGTCATAATACCGCGCTCCAGCGCCGCGTAAATCGCAAAAATACGCTCGTCATCGGTGTTGGCCACCATCGCACGAATCTCATCATCGGTTTTGGCTTCCAGCTTGGGCAGATGCGGCGTATCGATGCCGAGTTCAATGGAGCGTACCGCCTTCATAAAAGCGATCTCAAAGCCGGGGCCGATCGACATCACTTCGCCGGTTGCTTTCATCTGCGTGCCGAGATGACGGTCCGCATAGACAAATTTGTCAAATGGCCATTTCGGGAACTTGATCACGCAGTAATCGACCGACGGCTCGTTGCAGGCATACGTCTTTCCGGTGACGGCGTTGACGATTTCATCCAGACGATAGCCGATAGCGATCTTGCAGGCTACCTTGGCGATCGGATAACCGGTTGCCTTGGAGGCGAGCGCCGAGGAACGGGATACGCGGGGATTGACCTCAATGACCGCATACTGGCTGCTGTCCGGCTTGAGCGCGAACTGCACGTTGCAGCCGCCTTCCACACCGAGCGCCGTTACAATATTCAGTGCCGCCGCCCGCATCATATGGAATTCTCCGGCCGACATGGTCTGCGCCGGAGCGACGACGATTGAATCGCCGGTATGTACGCCCACCGGATCGACGTTTTCCATCGAGCAGACGTCAATGGCGTTGCCTGCACCGTCGCGGATGACCTCAAATTCGATTTCCTTCCAGCCGGCCACGCTCTTTTCAATGAGCACCTGATGGATCAGCGAAGCCCGCAGGCCGCCCGAACAGATTTCCTCCATCTCCTCGTCGTTATGCACGAAGCCGCCGCCGGTGCCGCCGAGCGTATACGCTGGACGGACCACCACCGGATAACCGATTTCATTGGCATAGGCAACAGCGTCCGGAACCGATTCGACCACCTTGGACGGGATGCAGGGTTCGTTGATGGACAGCATGGTGTCCTTGAAGGCCTGGCGGTCCTCCGCTTTACGGATGGTTTCCGGGTTGACGCCGAGCAGCTTAACACCGCGGCTTTTCAGAAAATCGCCTTCCGAAAGCTCCATGCCGATATTCAGACCAGTCTGGCCGCCCATATTGGCGAGCACACTGTCCGGCTTTTCCAGATCGATGATCCGCTTAATCACCTCGACATTCAGCGGCTCGATATAAATTTTATCCGCCATCGTCTTATCGGTCATGATGGTTGCCGGATTGGAGTTGACCAGTACGACCTCCAAACCTTCTTCCTTCAGCGCACGGCAGGCCTGTGTGCCGGCATAGTCAAATTCCGCAGCCTGACCGATCACAATCGGGCCGGAACCGATCACAAGAACTTTTTTCACATCTGAGCGTTTTGGCATATCGTTATCCCCCTTACGATTTCAAGCGGCAAACAGTACTCAAGGAAAGCTTATCTGGAGGCTTTCAGCATTTCGAGGAACCGGTCAAATACCCATGCGGTATCCTGATAGCCCTTGCCGTCGGCCGGCTCAAACTGCACGGTAAAAGCCGGATATTCTTTATAATCCAGACCCTCCACGGTCCCGTCGTTGACATTCCGGAGGAAGGCGAAGGCCTTTGCGGAATCCACACTGTCCAGACTCACAGCATAGCCGTGGTTCTGCTCGGTCGTCATAACGCGGCCGTTTTCCAGATTGCGCACCGGCTGATTGCTTCCGCGATGGCCGACCGGCAGTTTTTCAATCGAAAAGCCGGCAGACACCGCCATCAGCTGATGCCCCAGCCCCCAGCCAAACAGCGGCTTCCCGCTCGCTGTCAGTTCCCGGATAATCTCCACGATTTCCGGATTGTCCCAAGGATCGCCGGGGCCGTCCGACAAAACGATGCCGTCCGGATTATCTTTGAGAATTTCCGCCGCCGGCGTATGGGCCGGATACAGCGTGCAGGAGCAGCCCCGGTGCAGGAAATGCTCGAGTATCCCCCGCCGGAAACCATAGTCCGGAATCGCCAGCTTATACTGCGCATCCGGCGCTTCGTAGCAGCGCGGCGCGGAAATGGTGATCTTTCCCACGGCCGGCGGAACGCGGTAAGCTTTGATCCGCTCCATTTTTTCTTCTTTTTGGTCAAGGGAATCGGTAATCAGCCCGTTCATGACGCCGAAATCGCGGATATGCCGGGTCAGCGCACGGGTATCGATCCCGCACAAACCGACAATTCCCTGCTGCCGGAGGTATTCGTCGAGCGTGACAAATTCATGCGCATCGGTCGGCTCCACACACCACTCGCGTACGATATAGCCGCTGGCGACCAGCTTGGATTCGCTCACCGGATCCACGCCGCGGTTGCCGATAAGCGGATAGGTCTGCACCACGATCTGGCCGGAATAGGTGGGATCCTGCAGGAGCTCCTGACTGGCGGTCATATCGGTGTTAAACACCACCTCGCCCAGAGCTTCCCCTTCACTTCCCATTGCATATCCCTTGTACACGGTTCCGTCCGCCATCAGCAGATAAGCAGTCTTCATCTCGATCGTCCTTTCCCTTTTATGCTGAAATTCCTTTGCCTCAAAAATTTACAGGCGGCATACCGCCGAGAGCGCTTCCTTCATGCGCAGCGCTTCCCTTCTGGCCGCTTCGGCATAATCCTGTTCGGCGCATTTTTCCTTCTGCCACGCGCACATGATGCCGCGGGAGGAATTGATGACCGCACCGTAGCCATTGGCGTCGAATGCGCCGGCGACATCCGCCGCACCGCCGCCCTGAGCACCGTAGCCGGGAACCAGAAAGAAGGTATGCGGGAGCGCTTTGCGCAGCTCCTCCAGCTGTGCCGGGTAGGTCGCACCCACGACCGCGCCGACGCCGGAATACCCATAGCGCGAGGGAGCGCCGGCCGCGGCAAGCTGCTCACCCCAGGCTTCGCACATCCTCCCCATCTGCCGGTAAACCGGTTCGCCGTCGATCAGGCGGTCCTGCAGTTCGCCGGAAGACGGATTTGAGGTTTTTACCAATACAAAAATCCCCGCGTCTTCCTTGGCGCAGATGTCCAGCAGCGGCTTGATGCCGTCCGTACCGAGATAGCCGTTGACCGTCAGGGCATCGCCGGAAAACGCGCGGTATTCCCGGCTGCCGACCTTTACCCGCCCCAGATGCGCGGCTGCATACGCTTCCATAGTGGAGCCGATATCGTTGCGCTTGCCGTCGGTGATGACGTACATCCCCTTCTGCCGTGCATATTCAATCGTCTGTGCCAAAGCGCGCATTCCCGGCCAGCCGAACCGCTCATAATAAGCAGCCTGCAGCTTTACAGCCGGCACAATATCCGCCAGCGCATCGATAAGGCCCCGGTTATACGCCAAAACAGCCGCCGCTGCGCCTTCCAGCGTCTCGCCGTGTTCCTCAAAGGCTTCCTGCACAAGGCAGTCCGGAATATATTCCAGTTTGGGGTCCAGTCCGGCCACCGTAGGATTCTGTTTTTGCCGAATTGCGTCGATCAGACGATCAAAAGACATGCCTAAATTCCTCCCAAAATTTCTGTTCAGCCGCGGTACACGATCTTACCGCCGAGCAGGGTTGCTTTGATTCTGCCGTACAGCTTCTCTCCCTTAAACGGCGTGTTATGCGATTTGCCGTGCAGCTTGTCCGGCTCCACAACCCAGGATGCCTGCGGATCCAGCAGCACCAGATCAGCCTGCGCACCGACTTCCAGCGTACCGGCGGGCAGATGAAGCAGGCGGGCGGGATTCAGCGACATCTTTTCCACCAGCTGCATCAGAGTGAGATAGCCCGGATGAACCAGCGCGGTTATGCCGACGGCAAGCGAGGTTTCCAGGCCGACCGCACCATTTGGCGCACGGTCAAAATCTGCTTTTTCCGCCGCCGCATGCGGTGCGTGATCGGTTGCGACTATTTCCAGCGTTCCATCCCGCAGCCCCTCAATAATCGCCTGCCGGTCTTCCTCGGTGCGCAGCGGCGGATTCATGCGGTAATCCGCATCCCTTTTTCTCAGGCACTCGTCGGTCAGATAAAAATAATGGGGAGCTGTTTCACCGGTTACCGGAACACCGCGCCGACGCGCGTCCCGGATCAGCTCAACGCTTCCCCTTGTACTGACATGACAAATATGAACGGGACAGCCGGTAGCGGCTGCCAAAGCGATTTCTCTTGCCGTGCCGACATCTTCTGCCGCACGGGAAATGCCGGGAACACCGAGAGAACGGGAAACCGTTCCCTCGTTCATGATGCCACCCTGTACCAGAGACAGTTCCTCGCAATGCGCCAGAACCGGCACACCGAGAGCAGCTGCCGTTTCCATAACGGTTTTCATCAGCGCGGCGGTCGCTACCGGGCGGCCGTCATCCGAAACGGCCACAGCGCCGGCGGAATGAAGCGACCGGAGATCGGTCAGCTCCTCGCCAGCGAGAGAGCGGGTTGCCGCGGCAATCGGATAAACATGAGCGGATGCCTGCCGGGCCGTCTGTTTTATGTAGTGTACCGTTTCCGGCAAGTCACAAGCCGGGCTGGTGTTGGGCATGCACGCCACCGAAGTGATCCCTCCGGCTGCGGCGGCACGGCATCCGGAAAGGATATCCTCCTTGTGGGTCTGCCCGGGATCGCGCAGATGCACATGAATATCCACAAGCCCCGGAATACACACCAAGCCTTCGGCATCCATCACGGCGGCATCCGGACAGGAAAGCTGTTTTCCCCTTGCGGCAATCATGCCGTCCGCAACCAGAACATCCTGCGTTTCCTGATACTGTGAAGCCGGATCGATCACAACGGCTCCCCGGATCAACAGCTTGTCCACACGTTTCCCGCCTTTCTCAAATCGCAGCATGGCAGCCCTCTGCTGAGCGCTGACCCTAACTATGAAGTATAGCACAGAACACCCCTGGCTGACAATAGCCATTCTGTCTAAATACCTTTCCACGCTGCGGTTCCTTTTTTGTTTTGTTACGCCGACTGCGCCCCTCCGCATATCGTGCCCCCGCCGAGCACCAGATCGCCGTCGTAGAAGACAACCGCCTGCCCCGGTGTGATCGAACGCTGCGGCCGGGCAAAATCCACCCGCACGCGGCCGTCGTCCAGCGGCGTAAGCACAGCCTGCGCCGGCGGTGCCTGGTACCGGATTTTCGCCTGAACCGCAATGGCTGCGCGGGGCCGCTCCACAGACAGGAAGTTCACCTCATCCGCATAAAGAACAGAAGCCATCTGTCTTCCTTCCTCCCCCAGCACCACCTCATTGCGCGAGGCATCCAGGGCAACCACATACATAGGCCGTCCAAAAGAAATCCCGAGGCCCTTGCGCTGTCCCACCGTATACCGCGGCAGCCCGGCATGCCGGCCGAGCACCCGGCCGTTTTCGTCCACAAAATTTCCCGGCCGCATCGGCTGCCCGGCTTCCGCCTCCAAAAAAGCGATATAGTCGTCGCCGGGTACAAAGCAGATTTCCATGCTGTCTCCCTTATCCGCAACCGGCAGACCGGCTTCCTTTGCCAGCCGGCGCACCACTTCCTTTTCGCGATCCTGCAAGGGGAAAAGCGTATGCGCCAGCTGCTCCTGCGATAAGCCGTAGAGCATGTAGCTCTGATCCTTGCCGGAACGGGAACACCTGAGCTGCCAGCGGCCGCTGGCAGGATCGAATGCCGCATTGGCATAATGCCCGGTAGCTATGCCATCGGCCCCATTCCGCAGCGCCTCATCCAGCATCCAGCCGAATTTTATCCGGCGATTGCACACGACACAGGGATTCGGTGTGCGCCCTGCATAATAATCCGCAATAAAACGGGATACCACAATATCGCGAAAACGTTCCCGGCCGTCCAAAATACGGTGTTCCATTCCCAGTTTATCGCAGACGCGCCGGGCATCCGCACAGTCCCGGTCGGCCTGGCCGTGCAGGCGAAGCGTAATCCCGACCACGGTATACCCCTGCTGTTTGAGCAGCCAGGCAGCGGCGGAACTGTCCACCCCTCCGCTCATTCCAAGCCAAATCGTTTTCAATGTACGCTTCCCCCTCCCACTGTCGGCTTTGTCACCAGTATACCAGAAAACCGGGGCCTTGCCTATCCCCGGCGCAAAGGAAATCGACAGATAAAAATTGTTTGTTAAACCTTAAAATAAGTTGTTGCATTCCCCGGCAATTTTCAGTAACATAGAACTATCGTTAAGCCCCCTTGCCAGTAAATGGGTTGACGTGAAAATTGATTTGCAGGAGGAAAAACAGATGAGCAAACTGAAAATCGGCATCATCGGGTGCGGCGGCATCTCCAATGGGAAACATATGCCTGCGCTTTCCCGCCTGTCCGACAAGGTGGAAATGGTTGCGTTCTGCGATATTATTGTGGAGCGCGCACAGGAAGCCGCCAAAAAGTACGGTACACCGGACGCGAAGGTGTATGAGGATTATCATCAGCTGCTCGAGGACAAGAGCATTGATGTCGTGCATGTGCTGACGCCGAACCGCAGCCACTGTGAAATTACGGTGGCCGCTCTGGAAGCGGGCAAGCATGTCATGTGCGAAAAGCCGATGGCGAAAACTGCCGCGGACGCGCGCAAAATGCTCGAAGCGGCCAAGCGCAGCGGCAAGAAGCTGACCATCGGTTATCAGAACCGCTGCCGTCCGGACAGCCTGCTGTTGAAAAAAGCGGTGGATCGCGGCGATCTCGGTGAAATCTATTTTGCCAAGGCGCATGCCATTCGCCGCCGCGCCGTGCCGACCTGGGGTGTTTTCCTCAATGAATATGAGCAGGGCGGCGGTCCGCTGATCGATATCGGCACCCACGCCCTTGACCTGACCCTGTGGATGATGAACAACTATAAGCCGAAGGCGGTTCTGGGCCAGACCTTCAAAAAGCTTGGCAAGCAGACCGAGACCGGCAATGCCTGGGGCGACTGGGATCCGGAGAAGTTTACCGTGGAGGATTCCGCGTTCGGCTTCATCACCATGCAGGACGGCGCCACGATTATTCTGGAATCCAGCTGGGCGCTCAACACGCTGGACGTGCACGAGGCGCAGACCACGCTGTGCGGCACCAAAGCCGGCGCGGATATGGTCGACGGCCTGCGCTTCAACATGATCGATCTCAATAAGCAGACCATCAAAAAGCCCTCTCTGGAGAGCGGCGGCGTGGCCTTTTACAGCGGCGCGGCATCCGACGACTGCTCGGATGTGGAAGCGGCGCAGTGGATTGATTCCATCATCAACGACACCACCCCGCTGGTCCTGCCGGAACAGGCGCTGGTGGTAACCGAAATCCTCGAGGCGATTTACACCTCGGCGAAAACCGGCGAAGCGGTTTATTTCTAAAAGAACAATATCCTCAAAACAGGCGTGCAGCCGACTGACTGCACGCCTTGTTTTTTATTCCCATCCCATCAAAGCGGTGATTTCCGGTATCAGTGCCTCTGCAAAACGCCGGTGTGCGGCTTCATTCGGATGACCGACCGCACCGACTTCCGTCCCGCTGATCGGCTGCATCAGGGCGAAACGGGCATCCGCCCCGCTTTCCTGACGGAACGCCTCCACGGCATCGGAAAGACTCTGCGAAAGATTCTGCCGCATCATGCCGTATGTCCAGAGGATTTTCGCATCCGGATACGCGGCGTGCACCTGTTGTAATAGCGCAACAGCCGCCTGCTTCAGCTGTGCGGCCGATGCGCCGCCGGTGATATCGTTCGTCCCGGCGTTGATGACAACCAGATCCGGCTGCCACTGCTGTGTATCCCACACTGTCCGGCTCACCGGAGAGGCGTAGGTAAACACCTCGGAAAGCGTTCCGGTTTTGGAGCCGCCGTTATTCACGTGAACACCGCGGCCGGATATCGCCACAAAATGGCCTTCCGCCCCGAAATGTTCAGTCAACAGCGCCGCATAGGTCTTCATCCCATCCTGCTCCGCAGATACATAGCGGCTGCTGGTTCCGGTATTGCCAAAGCCAGCGGTAATGGAATCCCCGATGAATTCGATTTTCCGCACCGGCGCCGGTTCCGCCTCCAGGAAAGCCGCCCCTTTGGCATCGTCTCCGGAACGAACCGTTGCCTCCTGTATCAGCAGGGACGCATTATGCGCCTCGGTCAGACGCACAAGACGCACTGTGTGCTCGCCGTAATCCAGTGCCTCCGGTGTCTGATAGGTTTTGATCGCGCCGACAGGAAACGTCTGATCTTCCGCGCCGTCGATAAACGCCCGCACATACGTGGTGTAATCGCTCTCCGTTTCGGCGCAGGACAGGCTGACCGACAGCGACCGGCCCAGAAAACGGATTTCCACATAGGCGTTTGTCCAGTCCAGGCAGACGGCATCCCCTTCCAGCACATAACGGCCGGAAATGCGGCCCGCCTCGCTTACCGGACGGGTAACCTCCGGGACAAGCGGTACTTCGGAAGACGCGGACGGGGCGCCGCCGGAAGAATCGGCTTCGCTCCCGGCGCCGCCGGTACAGCCGGCCAGACACAGGCTCAGACAGCACGCAACACTGACAAGCACAAAACCTTTTCTGTTTTTCTTCATTTTACCTTATCCCAACTGCAAAATGCTCTGTTCCAGCAATGCCAGCTGCTCCTGCAGCCGCGCCGCGTTTTCGCGGGCACCTGCCACCACGTTTTCCGGCGCCTTATCGGTAAACGATTTGTTGGCCAGCCGGGCCAGCACGCCGTCAAGCTGCTTTTGAATGCCGGCTTTTTCTTTTTCCAGCCGGGCCTTTTCCGCAGCGATATCGATCAATTCCGCCATCGGCATTTTGATGGTCGCATCCGCCGTCACCACACTGACCGCTCCGTCAATGTCGAACTTTTCGCCCACCAGCACCTCGGAAGCGGAGGCGAGCCGTTCCATAAAGACCGCACCGTTGCGGAAGGTATCGGCAAATCCGGTTTCCACATAGACCTGCGCCTTGCGGGACGGCGGCACATTCATTTCGGCCCGACGGTTGCGAATCGCCCGGATCGCCTCCATCAGCCGTTCCATTTCCTTTTCCTCGGCCGCAAAATCCAGAGAATCCGTATACACCGGCCACGCGGAAATCATCAGGGATTCCCCTTCATGCGGCAGAGACTGCCAGATTTCTTCGGTGATGAACGGCATAAACGGATGCAGCAGCTTGAGGATGCCGGTCATCACATACACCAGCACCCGGCGCGCGTCTTCTGCCCTTTCGCCCTGCAGATGCACCTTGCACAGCTCAATATACCAGTCGCAGAAACTGTCCCAAATGAAATCGTACAGCTTCTGGACGGCAATCCCAAGCTCGAATTTCTCCAGATTGTCGGTAACCTCTTTCACCAGGCGGTTGAACCGGGAAAGGATCCATTTGTCCTCCATTCCCAGTGTATCCGGCAGGGTAAGCGCCACATCGCCGTCACCGAGATTCATCCGGATGAAACGCGCCGCATTCCACAGCTTGTTGGCAAAATTGCGGGACGACTGCACCTTTTCCTCCAGGAAACGCATATCGTTCCCCGGGCTGTTGCCGGTGGCCAGGGAGAAGCGCAGCGCGTCCGCGCCGTACTGATCGATCACTTCGATCGGGTCAACGCCGTTGCCCAGCGACTTGGACATTTTGCGCCCCTGCGCATCGCGCACCAGACCGTGGATGAAGACGTTTTTAAAGGGCACCTCTCCCATGTGGGCGATACCCGAGAACATCATGCGCGCCACCCAGAAGAAGATAATATCATACCCGGTAACCAACGTATCGGTCGGATAGAAATAGTCCAGCTCCGGTGTTTTTTCCGGCCATCCGAGGGTTGAGAATGGCCACAGCGCGGAAGAAAACCAGGTGTCCAGCGTATCCTCATCCTGCCGCAGATGATGGCTGCCGCATTTTGGGCACACAGCCGGATCTTCCCGGGAAACCACCACTTCCCCGCAGTCTGCGCAGTACCACGCCGGGATCCGGTGTCCCCACCACAGCTGACGGGAAATGCACCAGTCGCGGATATTCTCCATCCAGTTGAAATAGACCTTATCGAACCGTTCCGGCACAAATTTGGTTTTGCCGCTCCGCACGGCATCGATCGCCGGCGCCGCCAAGGGCGCCATTTTCACAAACCACTGCATCGAAACCAGCGGCTCGATCACCGTATGACAGCGGTAGCAGTGCCCGACGTTGTGCTTGATCGGTTCCACCTTGAGCAGATAGCCCTTTTCCTCGAGCTCCTTCACGATCGCCTTGCGGCATTCCGCGGCGGTCATGCCCTGATAGCGGCCCGCCTTCTCGTTCATGATGCCGCTTTCGTCGATAACGGTGATCACCTCAAGCTGATGACGCAGTCCCACCTCAAAGTCGTTCGGGTCGTGCGCAGGGGTGATTTTCACCACACCGGTTCCGAAATCCATCTCGACATAGGTGTCGGCAATCACCGGAATTTCCTTATCGACCAGCGGCAGGATCAGGTTCTTGCCGACGAGAGCACGGTAACGCTCATCGTCCGGATGCACCGCCACCGCGGTGTCACCGAGCATCGTTTCCGGACGGGTGGTCGCCAGTTCCAGATAACCGCTGCCGTCCGCAAAGGGATAGCGCAGATGATAGAAGAACGCGTCCTGCTCCTCAAATTCCACCTCGGCATCGGAGATGGAGGTGTGACAGTGCGGACACCAGTTGATGATCCGTTCGCCCCGGTAAATCAGGCCTTCTTCATACAGGCGCACGAAAACCTCCCGCACCGCCTTCGAACAGCCCTCGTCCAGCGTGAAACGCTCGCGTTCCCAGTCGCAGGAGGAACCGATTTTGTGCAGCTGCTGCACAATGCGGCCGCCGTACTGCCTGCGCCATTCCCATGCACGCTCCAGGAAAGCCTCGCGGCCGATGTCCTCCTTGCGGACGCCTTCCTTGGCCATCGCTTCCACGATTTTGGCCTCGGTGGCGATCGACGCATGGTCGGTTCCCGGCATCCAAAGCGCCTCATAGCCCTGCATGCGGCGCCAGCGGATCAGGATATCCTGCAGGGTATTGTCCACGGCGTGCCCCATGTGCAGCTGCCCGGTGATATTGGGCGGCGGCATAACAATGGTATAGGGCTTCTTCTCCGGGTTGACCTCGGCGTGAAAATAGCCGCCGTCCAGCCAGAATTGATAAATACGGTCCTCCACCTCACGGGGATCATAGGTTTTTGCCAGTTCCTTTTTGTCTCCCATTTCTGTTCTGACACCTTTCCTGCCGCCCAATCTGCGGACACTGTATAGATTTTTCTATTTTATCACACTGCCGCCGGTTGTACAAGTGTTCTGAAAAAAATCCTGCACGCGGCGCTTGACAAATAGCCACCGCCTGCTATAATGATAACAAGCAAAGACCCTTTCCCCATTTTTGTCATATCTGCGGTTAAAGACTGTGAAGGGAATAAGACATAAGCGGACAGCTTACAGAGAACCGGCGGTTGGTGTGAGCCGGCAGTGTCTGTTATGTGCATAGCTCATCCCGGAGTCGCTTATCTGAAGGCTTCTGCTTTAAGGATAAGCCGTGTGGTCACGTTACAGGCCGGAGCCTTAGCGGTTTGTCCGCCGGAGGCTTGCTGAGGGGCGCTGCGGCGCCTGAATGTGGGTGGTACCACGAGCGAATGATTCGCCCGTCCCTGTTGTGGGGACGGGTATTTTTGTATTCTCTATTATCTTTTCAGGGAGGTTATGCTATGAAACCGTCATTTCAGAAGTATCGTCCGTTTGAGCAGATTACGCTGCCCGACCGGCAGTGGCCGTCCCGGGTCATCGATAAGGCGCCCGTGTGGTGCAGCGTGGACCTTCGCGACGGCAACCAGGCGCTGGTCGACCCGATGAACATGGAAGAGAAGCTGGAATTCTTCAAAACGCTGTGCGACATCGGGTTCAAGGAAATTGAGGTGGGCTTCCCCTCGGCGTCCGAAACGGAATATGCCATCTGCCGCGAGCTGATCGAAGGCGGCCATATCCCGGACGACGTCACCATCCAGGTGCTCGTGCAGGCGCGTGAGCACCTGATCCGCAAGACATTTGAGGCCATCCGCGGCGCGAAAAACGTCATTGTCCATTTCTATAACTCCACCTCCACCCTGCAGCGCAAGGTGGTGTTCAAAAAGGATATGGACGGCATCATCGATATCGCGGTGGCCGGTGCCAAATTGATCCGCGAACTGACCGACAGCTTTGAAGGTGACACCAACATCCGCTTCGAGTATTCCCCGGAAAGCTTTTCGGGCACCGAGATGGACAATGCCGTTGCCATCTGCGCGGCGGTGATGGACGAAATGGGCTCCACCAAGGAAAACCCGATTATTCTCAATCTGCCGGATACGGTGGAAATGTGCACGCCCAATACCTATGCGGATCAGATTGAGTATTTCATCCGTCATCTGCCGGGCCGGGAACGCGCCATTATCAGCGTCCATCCGCACAACGACCGCGGCACCGGCGTGGCGGCGGCGGAGCTGGCGATGCTGGCCGGGGCTGAGCGGGTCGAAGGCACCCTGTTCGGCAACGGGGAGCGCACCGGCAATCTGGATATCGTCAACATGGGGCTGAATATGTTCACGCAGGGCGTTGACCCGCAGCTCGATTTCAGCAATCTGCCGAAGCTGCGCGAGCTGTACGAACGCTGCACGAAGATGCATGTCTATGCCCGTCAGCCTTATGTGGGCGAACTGGTCTTCACCGCGTTCTCGGGATCGCATCAGGACGCGATCAATAAGGGCATGGAATACATGCAGCAGTCCGGCTCCGATTACTGGGAGATCCCCTATCTGCCGATCGACCCGGCGGACGTCGGCCGGCAGTACGAACCGATTATCCGTATTAACTCGCAGTCCGGCAAGGGCGGCGCCGCCTTCGTCATGCAGAACGTTTTCGGCTATCATCTGCCCAAAAAGATGCACCCCGAATTCGGCGCTCTGGTCAAGGCAGAGTGCGACCGGCAGGGACGGGAACTGTCCGCAGAGGAGCTGTTTGGCGTCTTCCGCAGCAGTTATCTGGAAATTCCGGAAAAATACAAGCTCCTCCGGCACAGCATTGCCGAATCCTCCGGTGAAAACGGTACCGTCTCCTTCTCCGGTACGCTTTCGGTTAATGGCGAAACCCACGAAATCACCGGCTCCGGAAACGGGCCGATCGATGCCTTCTTCCAGGCGCTGCAGGAGCTGCATATTCCGGGCTATGCGTTCCTCTCCTATCACGAGCACGCCATCACCTCCGGCTCCGACTCCAACGCCATCGCCTATATTGAACTGAAAAAGCCGGACGGAAAGCCGATTTTCGGCGTTGGTATCGCCAGCAACATCAACCTGGCCTCGATCCGCGGCGTTCTGAACGCCATCAACCGTGCGGAGAACGGACAGTAATACAGTCGTTGTTTCCTTCAGGGAATAAATAAAAAAGGAGCGTTCATCTATGTCAAACACCTATAAGGTCACACTGCTGCGCGGCGACGGCATCGGTCCGGAAATCGTGCAGGAAGCTCTCAAAGTCCTGGATGCGGCCGGGAAAAAATTCCAGTTTTCTATCGAATATACCGACGCGCTGATGGGCGGCTGCGCAATTGACGCCACCGGCGTGCCGCTGCCGCAGGAAACCATCGATTCCTGCCTGGCCTCCGATGCGGTGCTGCTCGGTGCGGTCGGCGGCTACAAGTGGGATACTCTTCCGGGAAATCTCCGTCCGGAAGCGGGCCTGCTCGGCATCCGCGGCGCCCTCGGCCTTTTTGCGAACCTTCGTCCGGCGAAAATTTACGGACCGCTCAAGGGAGCCTGTCCCCTGCGCGAGGATATCATCGGCGACAGCATGGACATCATGGTGGTGCGCGAGCTGACCGGCGGTATTTACTTCGGCAAGCGCGGCCGGGAAATGGTGGACGGCGTGGAAGCCGCTTACGATACGGAATACTACACCGCAAAAGAGGTGGAGCGTATCGCCCGCGTGGCTTTTGAGACCGCCCGCAAGCGCAGCCATAAGGTACACAATATCGATAAGGCGAACGTGCTGGAGTCCTCGCGCCTGTGGCGGGAAACCGTCCTGCGGGTGGCCAAGGATTATCCGGATGTGGAGCTGCAGCACCTGTATATCGACAATGCGGCCATGCAGCTGGTGCGCAATCCGAAGCAGTTTGACGTTATCGTGGCGTCGAATATTTTCGGGGACATCCTTTCGGATGAAGCGTCTCAGGTGGCCGGCTCGATCGGCATGCTCGCTTCCGCCTCGCTGGGCGAAGGCAAGCGAGGCCTGTTTGAGCCGATTCATGGCTCTGCCCCGGATATCGCCGGAAAGGGCATCGCCAATCCGCTGGCGACCATCCTTTCGGCGGCGATGATGCTGCGCTATTCGCTGGATCAGAGCAAAGCCGCCGATGCCATCGAAGCTGCGGTGGAAAAGGTGCTCATGGATGGCTATCGCACACCGGACATCTATACCGACGGCTGCAAAAAGGTCGGCACGGTGGAAATGGGCGACGCGGTTGTCGCCGCCCTGTAATCCTGTTTTTTTCGGGGAGACGCAGAATGTCATGCATTTTGCGTCTCCCTGTTCCGTTTTACAAGGAGGAAAGCGAAAATGACCGTCAAGGAAAAAATGAAAAACGGCATGCTGTACTGCTGCGGCGATGAGGAACTGATGCGGGAACAGACGCAATGCCTGGAAAAGCTGTACGATTTCAACCAGACCCGTCCCAGTGAAGCGGACAAGCGGGCGGCCTTGCTGAAAGAGCTGTTCGCGGAAGTAGGCGAAGGCTGCTATGTGGAACCCCCGCTGCATGCCAACTGGGGCTGCAACACCCATTTCGGCCATCATGTCTATGCAAATTTTAATCTCACTTTGGTGGACGATACCGATATTTTTGTCGGGGATTATGTCATGTTTGGCCCCAATGTAACCGTCGCCACTGCCGGCCACCCGGTAGATCCGGAACTGCGCCGCCAGATCGCGCAGTTCAACATCCCGGTTCATATCGGCAATAATGTGTGGATCGGCGCCGGATCTGTTTTGCTTCCCGGTGTGAGCATCGGCGACAATACGGTTATCGGTGCGGGCAGCATCGTCACCAGGGATATCCCGGCAAACGTTGTGGCGGTGGGCAATCCCTGCCGCGTACTGCGGGAAATCGGCGACCATGACCGGGAATATTATTATCGCGGCCGGCGGATTGTCCGTCCGTTGTAAACGGTCGTAATTCAGCGTGAATAAGGGCGGGAAACGATAAGTTTCCCGCCCTTATTCACGCTTATGCAGGGTTACGTATACGGTATCTCCGGGCTTTTTTCCGATTTTGGCCCGGATGGAGTTGGGCACCCCGAGAATGTGTCCCGGCGTTTTCATACGCACAAGACTGCCGTCGTATGGTTCACCGTCAAATGTTGCATGAACCTTGACGCGTCCCCTGCCGAATTCCGCCCGGACGTCATAGGGAAAATCAATATAGGCGCCGTCAATATCGGGCACCTTTTGCAGTGTGGCATCAAACCGGTAAATTTTTGGATTCATCTCTGCTCCCTTGCCGCCGTTTCAGCCGCGGAAAACTTCCCCTTTAGAATGTGCCGAAAAGCGTGCCCTATTCCGCTGCTTTCCTTCTTAGCCTTTTGGTGAACCCTTTCGTTTTTCGACGGCAATCCACTCTGCAAAAAAGAACAGAAGACAGCCGACGGCATAGCAGACCATATCCGCCAAATCAAAGGTGGAACCGATCAGGATGCCCAGCCATGTTCCGGTAAGCCCCAGTTTGCCGGCGATGTTCAGCCCCTGCAGTCCTTCGACAGCAAAGCTGAAAAGCAGTACCCACACCGCCAGCCATCTGGGCTTTTCCGGATGGATAACGCGTCCAAGACAGCACAGCAGAACGGTAACCAGAACATCACCGACATACGGCCGAATAAAGCGATCATGCACAAATACAGCAATGATGATTTCCAGCAAAAGCAGCAGAATAAAAGCCAGCAGATACGGCAGACGTTTTTTCAATCCCCTCACGCCCCTTTACAGCATCGCATTTCTGGCATGCAAAATCCATTTCGGCCGATCCAGCGGATTTACTCCCCGGCGCGGCGCTGTCTTTCCCAGCTCAAGAGGGCACTCCTGATACCCGTAAAACACCGATGCATAGGTTCCTTTGCCGGACGTCATGGACCGGAATGCGATCGGGTAATCGAGTGAAGTAGCAACAGGCAGAATTGCTTCCAGTGTGAACTGCCCCCGCTGCATGATCGGCGTATCAAAGGTGCCGCGCATGTTAAGAACGTCGCGGATCACTCCGCCTAAAAATTCTTCCCCTGCGGAAACGGTCACCTTCATCAACGGTTCCAGCAGTGTGGTCCCGCTGTTGGTCAGCGCCTGCAGAACGGCGACCGGTGTCGCCACAAAGAAATCAAGCGGATGCGTATGCACATGATGGTGCTCTCCGCCGATCAGGGTAAATTTCGCGTCGGTGACCTCCCAGCCGAGCGGCCCCTGCTTCAGGGAACGAAACAGGCTCGTTTCGACGTGATTCTGATAGCGGTACGGCAGCTGCTTCTCCTTGATCACCGATTCATAGCGGATTCCGCTGCCTCGGGGCAGCGGCTCCACCAGCAGCCGGACAACCGCCCAGCAGGGCTTCGGCATGGTATATACCTCAAGCCCTTCCGCAGTACCGGCAGGCGTCTCCTTGTAAATAACCGTAGGCGCTGAAAAAGAGACCGTGAGATGATAGCGTTCCCGGATCAGCTCGGTCAGAATCTCCAGCTGGATCATACCGGTGATGCTTAGATGCAGCTCCCGGCTTTCCCGTATCCACTCCAAATCCAAAAGCGGATCCTCCTCGGAAAGCTCCTGCAAAGCCTCCACAAGAACGGGCAGTTCCCCCTCGCTTGCGGAGAACGCCTGTACTTTGAGCAGCGGTACAGCAAGCCGGCAGCAGCGGTGAACTGGCAGGCTGCCGAGAATATCCCCGGTTTTGATTTGGGACAAACCGTAAACGGCGCCGATTTCGCCGCTGCGGATTTCCCCGGCATCGATTGTCTTTGTCCCGTTGAACCGGCGGATCTGCGTGATCTTTTGGGCCTGCTCAGACCCCAGAACAACTATGCTGTCTCGATTCTGAATATGACCGGAAAACAGCCGGATATGAGCCGCCTTGCCCATCGCCGGGTCATGCTCCACTTTATACACCACGCCAGAGAGAGGCTGATCATCGCGATGAGCTGCTGCCGGCAGATAACGCAGGATGCCGTCGAGCAGCTCCTGTATGCCCTTCCCCTGTTTCGCGCTGGAAAAGAACACCGGAAACAATGCTCTGTCCGCCGTGCCGGTACGCAGGGCTTCGAGCAGCCGGTCCGGCTCCACCAACGTTTCTTCGATGTAGGCCAGTTCCATCGCTTCATCAAATTCCGCCGCCGCTTCCAGCGCATCTTCCCAATAGGTTTCCGAAGCGATAATTCGGCAGTCATCGGTTCCCGGCGCGGCAACCGTCTGTGTGACGAACAGCCGGCCGGTCAGCTCCTGCCGTATCTGCCGGAGCACCTCCGGAATCCGGCAGCCGGGCCGATCCACCTTGTTGATCAGAAACAGCGTAGGAATCCGCAGCTGTTTCAGCGCCATCCACAGCAGTCTTGTCTGCGGCTGCACGCCTTCCGCTGCGGAAATAACCAGCACAGCACCGTCCAGCACACCCAGGCAGCGCTCCACTTCACCGATAAAATCCACATGACCGGGCGTATCAATCAGATTGACCGTCACGTCCTGACAGCGCAGGGAAGCGGCGGCTGCTTTGACCGAAATTCCCCGCCGGCGTTCCACTTCCAGCCAGTCGGTGTGCGATGTGCCGGCGTCAACACTCCCCGCCTGACGTATGCTGCCGCCCAGATATAAGAGCTGCTCGGTCACCGAGGTCTTGCCAGCGTCAACATGTGCCAGAATGCCAAGATTTATCGTTTCCTCAGACAAGCGAATTCACCCGCTTTATTTTTCATATATACCGCACGGCGTTATACCGCAAAGGCTTTCCATTCTGCCGGATGATATGATGTTCCTCCAAATACCTGTGAATATCTTTAGGGATTCCAGCAGTATGTCCATCAATGGATTCTTCTCTGGTTGTCCGTGGTTGGATGGTTGATTGCCGTCTGGGTAACGGTCCCGATCAACTTCGCCACCTTGATTTGTGACAGCTTCATGTTGTCCCTCAAATACTTCAGCCGACTTCCCATAAATTCTCTATCTAAAGCAATTCACCTCGCAAATACTATTTATAACACAACATTTATGTATCGTCAATTTGTTTAACCAATGCACATTTGCCTTTTGCAGACGAAAATAGGGAAAGCGCCCGAACGCATAAAAACATGCTGTCCAGGCGCTATTTTAAATGATTCTTCTGTTTCTCTTTTTGAACACATATTAAATAGATTAGTACTTACATGGGCACGCGTTGAATATCCGTCGGCTTTTTTGAGAACGAAAAAACCATGTCGTCCACCCCGTCGTATCCAGACTTTTCTGCATTTTACAGACGAAAATCCCCCCCGCTATGGAAGCAATGCAATATCTCCACCTTGTTGAGCTGGAATCAAAATTTTCGTCTGCGAAGCCCGCCCGCTCCCCTCGGCCGATTTTTTGTCAAAAAGTTTGGCACGCACCCGTTGGCGTTACTTCTCAAGGCACCTGATTTCGCTTTTGATTTCTTTAATCCGCTGGTTGGATTCGACCTCATGATTCTTTCCATCATAAACTGCATAGAATCTATCGAATCATCTCAATCGTTCTATGAATCTGCCGAACTGGCAGAAGACAAGGCTATTCCAAATTCCACAAAACAATAGCGGTCATCCCAATAGGGCGGCGAACCGCCTTCCCAGTCGGGCTTATCCGTAAACGTTGCGGGCGCCACCATATGGCTCTCTCCACAGGCACGGTGATGGGGACCCAGCAGATTACGGTTACCGGAATACAGGCATAGCTCTATCCGGTTCTCCCCATCCGTTATCCACTCGGTTACATCCAGACGATAGGGCGCGAAAGCGAAAGCTCCCGCATCATTACCGTTTACTCGAACGGTCGCCACCGGCATATTCAAACTATCCGCAGACAAAATATAGCGGCGGTTTGCCTCCTTATTCACGCAGAACTGCCGGCTGACCGTCAGCTTTCCGGTAAAGAACCAATAGCCGCTGGCGGTAATATCGCGAATATCCACCACCGTTTTTGGCGGAGCCAGACGGAAGCTTCCCTGTGCACGCAAAGCCCGGCGGGGCAGTTGCTGAACTTCCCCCTCCAGTTCGGTGGAAAAATCCCCAAACAGGTAACAGCTCTCCAGCTCTGTGTCTAGTGTCAGGCGGTTCTTCTCACTCTCATGCACGTTTTCTCCGAACAGTACCGCGTACACTTCATCCCGCTGGGAAAATCGTGCGGACATCTCCAAAATATTTTTTCCCTCCTGAAGATTGTATCACTCATATGAGAATAGTCTGGTGCGGGTGACAGGACTTGAACCTGCACGCCGAAGCAATGGCTCCTAAGACCATCGTGTCTGCCATTCCACCACACCCGCAAAACCGTCTTTTACTATATCATGATCCGCTGGTTTTGACAACCATTTCTTTTGCACCACGGTACTAAATTACACTATTTTACCAGCAGGTCATCGAGGTGGGCGCGATGGAGGGCGGCCTTGATCGGCACATACAGAAGAATAGCCCCCACAATGGAAAAAGCGCCGTTGATAAAGGTAGCGGGGAGGCTGGCCAGAGCCAGACCCATAGCAACCGGAAGCGCACTGCCCGCCAAAACTTTTTCAACCGTACCGAAAACAAACTCACCCGCCACATTAAAGGCGATACCGGAAACGGCGCCCAAAATGGCAAACAAAATTTCCGGATCTCCTTTTTTTCGGCATACTGCTACCAAAAGAACCAAGGCCAGAAGCACGCCCAGCGTCAGGAGAAAAACGCAGGCGATAGCAGGAACCGCAGCAAAGCTTTCCTGTCCGGAAAGTTTTCCGAACAAAAGAATGCCGCCGATCACCAGAGACACCGCCGACGCAGTTCCCAGTCCCCAATAGGGATGACGGCTCTTTTCTCCGCGTCCCAAGCGGGCAACCAGGCCGGTAAACAACCCGATGCCGAATTTCAAAATCACGGTTTTGAAAGCGGATGTGGGATAAAAGATCAGGTCGAACAGCCCCATCCCGATCGATCCGGAAAGGCCGCCCTGCCATCCGCCGATCAGCAGTGCCGCTAAAATGACCACCATGTTGCCCAGATGGATAAACGGCGTTCCCACCGGCGCCGGATAAGGAATGCGAAACACCGTCAAAGCGACATAAGCCATTCCGGCAAACAGTGCGATAAGTACAATGCGCAGCAGGTGCCGGGTTCCCTTGCTGTATTTCTGATTTTGCTCTTTCATACGGTTATCCCCCTCAAAACGTTCCGGATGTATCATACCGCAACTTCTGGGAAAAAGTCAAATTTTCTCCACATTTCGAGCAGATTGCCTGAGCAAAGCTTTCATAAATCTTCATAAGTTGTACATTTTTTGTTTACGGTTATTCCACAAGCTTCCGTTATCATATAGTAGAACGAAAGATGAAAGGAGGTTCATATGTTGAGCAGCCAATCCTCGGCCAATGTTTTGGTATGCGTTACCGACCAGCCCAGCTGCCGGCGGCTGATTCTGGCCGGCGACACCATCGCCCGCCGCAGCGGAATTCCGGTCAAGGTTGTGACCATCCTCCCTCCCGGAGCTGTATCTCCGCGTACGGCAGACACTTTGCAGACGTTATACAATATTGCCGGCAAGCTCGGTGCGGAAATGACCGTGTATTTTAACGATGAACCAGCATTGACCGCAGCTGTCCATGCGCGCAAGACCAACGCTGTGCATATCGTCAGCGGATCGCCGGGCGCGCAAAGCAACCTGTTTGTGGAAACAATCAAATCGCTGCTGCCGGAGGTTCCGCTTTCTGTGGTGGATGAAAATGAGCAGATGCTGACCTTCCCCGCCATGAGCGCATCTCCTGCGGTACAGAGATGAATAAACCGTAACCATCAGCCGGGCGGCGGGAGTCAAACTCCTGCCGTCCGGTTTTCCGCTTCTTGACACCACAAACAAAAAGCTCTACAATACACTTGCGCATGTATGGATCGGAAAGGAGAATGCCTGTGTCTCTCGCGGATGGTATCATTCTGGCCTGCGTTTTGGTTGCTGTCATCGGCGGCGTGGGGTATTCGCTATATCGGAAACGCCGCGGCAAAGGCTGCTGTTCCGGCGGCTGTGCACAGTGCTGTGGATGCACACAGGATTCTTCCCAAGATGCAAGAAAGACTCACAACGATTCGGGCATCCCGCCTTGTCAAGAGAATAACCGTGATTTATAATGAAAGCTGGACACAAAGTGTGTCCGGCTTTTTTAACGTGTCAGTAAGAGAGGTGCCGCAATGTTTGCGAAACTGCA
>CAJKBW010000021.1 GCA_905198295.1 uncultured Oscillospiraceae bacterium
GAATAAGAGTATTCCGGCCTCTGTTTCTAAAAAAGCGTGCTTTTTCAGAAAAACAATAGTTTTTCCGGACCGGGTTTATTTTAGACGCAGAAGCCAAAAGGCTGCTGCGTTTTTTTGTTGTATTGCCGACTTTTCTTGTAAATGGGGCATCCTGAAAAAGTACGCTTTTTTAGAAACAGAGGCCGGAATACTCTTATTCCTGCCTTTGCGGCAGCATCACGGGAAAGGATTGATTTGCAGGTATGGGCTTTATTTCGCTGAGCTTTCTGGCATTTCTCGGCGTGGCAGTACTGATTTATTACCTGCTGCCGAGCAAAATCCAATGGGTATGGCTGCTGATTGTCAGCCTTCTGTTCTATCTGACCTTTGACCTGCGGTACATCGCCTTTTTGCTGTTGAGTATCGCTACCACTTGGGGCGGCGCACTGGCGGTGTACCGGCTGCGGGAAAAACAAAAAAGCGGCGCCGCCAAAGCGATTCTTGCACTCACGCTGCTTGTCAATATCGGATTGCTGGCTTTTTTGAAGTTCGGGAACTATTCCCTGAGCCTCCTCGGGCGTATAGCCGCGCTGGCCGGTGTCAGCCTCACATTCGAGCCGCTCAGTCTGCTGATGCCCATCGGCATATCGTTTTATACCCTTCAGGCGGCCGGTTACATCATTGACGTTTACCGCCGCCGGGAAATTCCGGAAAAAAATCCGGCAAAGTTCACCCTGTTCATGGCTTTCTTTCCCCAGATTCTGCAGGGACCGATCCCTCGATTCGGCCAGCTCGCCCCGCAGCTGTATGCACCACACCGCTTCCGTTATGAGACGTTCTGCTCCGGCATGCAGCTGATGCTCTGGGGCTACATCCAGAAGATGGTAATTGCCGACCGTGCCGCGGTGCTGGTCGACTACGTTTACGGGAACGCCGAACAATTCTACGGCATTACGCTGCTGACAGCCTCCCTGTTCTATTCCCTGCAGATTTACGCCGATTTCTCCGGCTGCGTCGACATCGCGCGCGGCGCCGCCGAGATGTTCGGCATTGATCTGGCCAAAAACTTCGAACGGCCGTATTTCGCCACTTCCATTCAGGATTTCTGGCGGCGGTGGCATATTTCGCTGAGTTCCTGGCTGCGGGATTACGTCTACATCCCGCTCGGCGGCAACCGCAAGGGACTCGCCCGCAAATACGTCAATATCCTGATCGTCTTCTTTGTCAGCGGGCTATGGCATGGTGTCGGCCTGCATTTCCTCTTCTGGGGCCTGCTGCACGGTGCCTATCAGGTGGCCGGCGCACTCTGGCAGCGCATCCGCACAGCGTTCGCGGCGCGGCGGAAAAAGCCGGCGCAGGTGCTGTCACCGGCACGCTTGTGTGTGCGCCGGGCATGGAAAATCTTTTTCACCTTCAATCTGGTCAACCTGGCCTGGATCTTTTTCCGGGTTCCCTCCCTGCGGCAGGGTTTCACCATCGTCGAGCGCATCTTCACCCACTGGCAGCCCTGGCAGTTGTTTGACGGCACGCTGTATCAGCTGGGGCTGTCCCGCCACGGCTTCTGGATGGTGGTCTGCGGTGCACTGCTGATGCTCGCCGTCAGCCTGCTTCACCGCAAAATCGAAATCCGCAAAACCATTGCCCAGTTTCCTCTCCCGCTGCGCTGGGCCGTCTACATGGGCGGACTGCTGATTATCCTGCTGTTCGGCGTCTACGGTCTCGGCTACAATGCGGAAAGCTTCATTTACCAAACCTTTTAAAGAGAGGTGATTTATTCGATGCGTAAAGCCAAAATATTGATCAAAATGCTGGTATTTCCGCTGATCTGTACGCTGATTTTCTGCGGTATCCAGACGATATTCACCGTAAAAGCCACACCGTCGAGCGGAATTGTTTCTCAGTTTTATGACCTGCCGGAGGACAGCGTGGATGTGCTGTTTCTGGGTTCCTGTAACATCTACAACAACGTCAGTACCGTTACGTTGTGGGAGGAATACGGCATTTCCGCCTATAACTTTGCCACATCCGACCAGTCGATGTGTACTTCTTATTATTTTTTGAAAAGCGCACTGTCCCGGCAGCAGCCCAAGCTAGTGGTAATCGACGTGCTGATGTTGATTGAATATCTGGAAATCACCGAAGAAAACTACCGGTGGGCGCTGGACTATATGCCGCTGAATAAAACCAAGCTGGAATTTTCCCAGGCAATTTACGGCAAGGGCGGCTCGATCGATCGGGCGAATGCGAGGAAGCAGGATCTGTCCGTGTCTGAGGTTGTCGAAAACAGCGGGGATGCCACCCTGAATATCCTGTCGGGTCTTTTTCCGATGCTGCGGTATCACGACCGCTGGCTCGATATCGGCAAGGACGATTTTACCTCGGCACCGCTGGCCGAGCCGGCACTGTTCATGGGATTTGAGGCGCTGTTCCCCTCGGTTGCGCTCACCGTCCGCTCGGATTACATGGACGAATCCCGGGAGCTGAGTGCCTATACCGTCAGTGTCAGCCATCTGCTGGACGAAGCGGTGGAATACCTCGCCAAAATTCAGACGCTCTGCGAGCAGGAAGGCATCCCGCTTTTGCTGATCAAAACCCCCACCGCGCATTACTGGAATCTCGTACGTTCCCAAAATGTGACAGAACTTGCCGCCGAAATGGGATTGGAATTTATCGACTACAACCTTCTTACCGATGCGTTCGGGCTGGACTGGTCCACGGATACGTATACATGGGAAGGCCGGCGCCTGAATGCACGCGGTGCAGAAAAATTCACCCGGTATCTCGGTGAGAACCTGCTCGAGCGCTGGCCGCTGCCCGACCGCCGCAGTGAGGAGGCGGATACCGCGCTGTGGGCACCGGTGATGGAACGATACCGGGAGGAAGAGCGTCTATATGCGCTCACCCAAGAGAACGACCTTGCCGGCTTCCTGGAGGTTTTAGCCGATTATACCGGACACTATGAAGTCATCGTTTCGTACTATGGCGACGGCGAAAATCTTTCCGCTGCCCTCCTGGAGATGCTCGACAAACTGGGCTTCTGCCCACAAAAAAGAGCAGATGGCCGTCTGCTCGCTTATATCGGCATTATGGACAGAACCGGGATGCTTTATGAGGAAAGCTCACCGGAGCGTTATCTGACTTATAACAATGCCCCTTTCCCGGATTTTCTCATCCAGGTGCAGAATACCGCCATCGGCATTAACCACAACAACTTCACCCGCGTGCAGGGTGGTCTCGCGATTGTGGTATATGACCGGCAGGAAAACCGGCTCATCGATGCCGTCGGCTGTTCACTGGAGGCCGGCAATGAATTGATACGCAGTGAAATCAGTTCCGATATCTTTGCCGTCCCTGCCGGTTCCCCGTAAACTTGCCGACCCTGCCTCGGACAAACAAAAACCGCCCTGCAGTCTAACAGCCTGCGGGGCGGTTTTATCGTTTAACCGGAAGTTACAGAACACGATAGTAGGGGCAAATATTTTCGTACCGGCCGTCTTTCCGGCGGAAGCCGCCCGGGATAACCCCCAGCTGCACAAAACCCAGCCGCTCATAGAGATGCCGCGCCGGCCGGTTGCTTTCGACGACCGCATTGAACTGCAGCACGCGGAAGCCGATTTCCCGGGCTTTTGCCAGGCAGTCGGTGACCAGCTTTTCCCCGATGTGACGCCCCCGGCAGGACGCCCGCACCGCATAGCTGGCGTTGGCGATATGGCCGCAGCGGCCCACATTGTTCGGATGCAGAATGTAGATGCCCACTACCTGTCCATCCTCGTCCTCCGCCACGCCCGTGTAACTCTGGGCCGCGAAGAATTCCCGCCCGGTTTCCGGCGTAAGCGGCTCCTCCTGCGGAAAGGCGATTCCCTCCTCGACGACCTCGTTCCAAACGGACAGCACAGCATCCAAATCGCTGTCCGCATACGCTCTGATCCGCACAGCACAACTCCCCCTTATCGCTGCGTTCGCAATAAAGCTGCACCCGCCGGAAAGCGAAAAAGCTTCCCGGCGGGGTGCATTAAATTATTCTGCCGCCGGCGTCTCGCCGTCGGCCTTCTTTTTGCTCTTTTTGGCTTCCTCGTCCTCAGCAGGACGATCCGCCGACAGCGCGGCAAGAATCCGCTCGGCCGCAATCCGGCGCGCGGCCGCCTCCAGCGCCAAACCGACCGCCTTGCGGTACAGCGTTTCCCGGTCGTATTCCGGGAACTCCTGCATGCGGTCCGCGACTTCCTGAAGGGTGCGCTGCTGCTTTTGGGCAAAATCCGGATACATCTCCTCCACACGGCGCTCCGACACCAGCCCGCGGATGATCTCGTGAATTTCCGGCAATGAGAGCACCGGCTTGAGGATGCAGATCATCATCAGCATCGCCAGATGATCCCGCGAATATTTTTTCTTCACCGGACGCGGCAGCACCTCGTCCTTAACGTAGTTGTTGATCATACTCGGCGTCAGCAGCTTGTCGCTGCCATCGGTCGTGAACGGCGTAAGCTGCTTGTCCATCAGGGTGATGACCTGATCCATATACAGATCCAGCTCCGGCAGCCGTTCCCACGCCGTAGGTTCATACTCCCGGATATCCACAATCCAGTCCGCGAGATTCTTCCAGTGTTCTTCCATCCTCTTGCCCAACCCTTTCCCGGTATCTGTCCGCTGACAGGCTTTAACAAGTATAAAGTATAACATAATGCCGCATACTATTCAAGTTCATAAAATGTTCATTGACAAAGTGTTAATTATAAAGTAAACTAGTTTTAGAAACTAGATTCAAAGACTTTTTCGATATACATTCTCATGTCGGAGGGATTTCATCTTATGGATAATTTGTATCGTGTGGAAAAGGTCGCCGTCTGGGGCGACAGCGTGATGAAGGGCGTGGTGTATGACGAGAGCCGGAAGAAATACGCGCTGCTGCCGGAAAACGGCGTGGAGCTGGCATCCCGCACGCTGGGGATGCAGGTGCGCAATCGCGCGCGCATGGGCTGCACGATCGGCAAGGGGATGGATATACTCAAAAAGGATCTGTCCGCAGGGATCGAGGAGGATGCCGCGCTCATTGAGTTCGGCGGCAACGACTGCGATTACGACTGGGCGCAGATAGCGGCCGCGCCGACCAGGGACCATCAGCCCAAAACACCGCTTGCGCTGTTTGCCGCGCGGCTGAGCGACATGATCGCGCTGGTGCGTCAGAAGGGGATTCAGCCGGTGCTGCTGACCCTGCCGCCGATCCACGCCGTGCGGTATTTTGATTTCTTCACCCGCGGCGGGCTGGATCGAAACAATATTCTGCAGTGGCTCGGCGATGTGGAGCATATCTACCGCTGGCATGAGCGGTATAATAATGCTGTGGTGCAGGTGGCGCGGGAGAGCGACGTGCCGTTAGCGGACGTGCGGGACGCGTTTTTGTCCTACACGCATTACGGCGACCTGCTGTGCGCGGACGGCATACATCCCAACGCAAAAGGGCACGGAGTTATTGAGGAGGTGCTCGAGCACCTCGGCGTGTCGCTGCGGCGCAGGGGCATCATTGCGGGATAAGGACACCCCGGCGCCAGCCGGGGTGCTTTTTTATGCTTTGCCATGTGCCCGGCCGCAATTCGCCAAAATTTCCACCACTTTGTAAATCTCCTGCCGCTTTTGCGCGGATACGGCTTCCAGCAGCGCGGACAGTTCGGAGGCTTTCGCGACATAGGCCCCATTAAGCACATCCGCCAGCAGCAAATCCGAGGAAACTTTCAGTACATTTGCGATTTTTATAAAGTTTTCAAAGGACGGATAATTTGCCCCGCGCTCGATATTGGAAATTGCGGTCGTGCTCAGCGAAACCGCCTCGGCTAAAGCCTCCTGGCTGAGACCTGCCTTTTCGCGGTATTGCTGAATCCGCCTGCCGATCCGGTTGTCCATAGCGGTTACTCCTGTAAGATTAAGTCTGTACTTACTTTAGCGCAAACCGGGTTTGAGTTGGGGACAGACTGATGATTTTATCTTCAGTCTGGATACCCTTCTTAAAAAAATTAATTTGTGTTATTTATTCACTTATTGCGATAGATATTTGCCAGCTCGCCTTATTTGCGAACGGATATGCGGCGCAGTGCCTACGGCGCTCGCCAAGACTTTCTTCCCGCGCCGCACCCCCTTTTGGCCTAAGCCCCAAAAGGGGGCAAAAACGCTTTTGTTCCCCGGCGCCAAGCGGGCTACGCCTTACGGCGTCCCCGACGGCGCCGAACCGGTTGGGGGAAACACGGTTCTCCTCATGCAGATTGACGGCGGAAGGCGCATTTTTACATCGTCACCAGTGACGGGTACATACTTCCGGCGTCGGCCGGCCTATCTCCACTAGATAATGCCCAGACAGAATGCCCCATCATTATCGCGTTCCGATAGGATGCAAAAGTTAAAGGCCGGCCAGCCGAAAACCATCACAAAAGGAAAACGCGGCGTCGAAATTGCCGAAAGGCAATTTCGCTTGCCGCGATCACATAAGCAGGACAAAAGCGTTTTTTCTCCCCTTTTGTGCGCGTACAAAAGGGGATGGCCTGCCGGCGACAAGTTGCCGACCGGAAGAAATCCTCGCAGGCCAAACGCCGGCCTGCGTTTCGGAAGGTGTTCCGCTTCCGAAATCGGATTTTTCCTTGCCGGACTTCCGGCAGAAGGATGCCGCCGACTGGCTGGCAGCTAAACCACGCGCCGACATCAACGATGGGGGAATACCGTTATGAAACTAACCCGCGAGCAGCTGCTCGTCGCCATCCGCGCGGGCAAAAATAATCAGGTCGCTTTCCTCGACTTCTCGTGGCCTTCCTATCCGCCCGTGCAGCTTGCCGTCCACTTCAGCGGCAGCCGGATCGATGTGCTGCTGCGCGTCAACCGCACCAGAGAGTTCCCCCTGTTTTCTCTCGGCAGCGCCGACGCCTTTGCCGTCTGGCTGGACGGATTTTATGCCGCCCTGAGGGAGCAAGGCGGCGCCGCTGTCATCCGCTACACCCCGCTTTCTCCCCCAATGATACAGGAAAACGGCCGCTGGGAAGCCTTCCTCGCCGCTCACCCCGGCGCCGAGGAAGATCTGTACAGCTTTGTCGCCGGCTTTATCCCGGTTAAATCCAAATCTTACGGCTACCTGTGCGACGTCGTGCTGTACATCTGCCGGCTGTACGTCGAGAACGGCCTGCGGTCGATCAACATGACCGGCGTATTTCATGCGGTGGCAGCGATGCATGGCTGCACGAAAGGCTGTCTCTCTTCCGGCATCACCGGCGAGCTGCGCTGCGCCGCAGAGGGGAAAAATCCCTTTGTATGTGCCTTCGCCTTCAACGGCTGGCTGAAAAAAATTTATCCGGTTGTCGGCACACTGGTGATGCGCATGCTCGGCGGCGCGCCCTCTTTCACGCTGTGCAACGACCGGCAGCTGCTGTTTATCTGCCGGGAAGGACGGATGATCGATCCCATCGAATACCGCAGCCTCTTAAAACATCCCTGACTTCGGAACAGCCGCCCTCGCAAAAGGGCGGCTGTTCTTTTTCAAAGAAAAGCGGGCGCCCCGGCCGGGACGCCCGCTTTTCCTATTTCCTGCTGCCGTCTGCCGACGGCAGGCAGCCCATAAGCGCTTTATACGTCTTGGTAAAATACGACGGGTTATGAAAACCGCTGAGCAGCGCGCTTTCCATCACGTTATGCCGCCCGCTCGACAGCAGCGCGCGCGCGTTGCTGCACCGGATATAATTCAGGTACCGTCCCGCCGTCTGGCCGGTGACTTCCTTAAAAACATGGCAGAAATAACACTTGCTGAACCCAACCGCACGGCAGATGTCGTCGATGGTGATTTCCTGGTCAAAGTGCGCGTACATATACTGCATCGCCTGTTTGACCAGCGCCATCTTTTTGTCCTGTCCGCCGGTTTCCGGCAGCGTATCCGGACAGATGCGGGCCAGCCGCGCCAGCAGCCCGGCGCAGCACGCCCTGACCATCGGCCGGTAATACGGCTGTCTTTTCTCCATCTCCCGGATGATCTGCTCAAAGCAGCTCACCGCCTGCGTGTCGGCTGTCTTTGGCGGAAGCCGCAGGCCATCCACCGGAATTTCCAGCTCCTCACACAGCCGCTTGTCGATAATCAGGCAGTAATACAGACAGCGCTCGCTTATCGACTCCAGCGTATGCAGCTGGTTGCTGCCGATCACCGCGATTTCCCCCGGGTTTACCTGAACAATTGTGTTATCCTCCTGCACCGTCGCCGTCCCGCCGACAAAATACAACAACTCGATATTCTCGTGCCAATGCATATGAAACGTACTGCCCGTGCGCTGCAGCTCGTCCAGGTGGAAAATCACCCGCAGCCGCTTGTCCTCATATTCGTGGTATTCATACGGCACCGCCGCTCCCCTCCCGCCCCTGTTTTTCTCCAGCATACCTCTAAAACGGAAAAAAAGCAATATTGTTATAGCGGCGGACAAATCCGTTTCTTTACTTCCGGCTGAATCGCCGTATGATTAAAGCAAAGGAAACCACTGGAAACAGAAAGGAACGGTGACAAATTATGTATGCATTTCCGATCGGGGTAATTGTCGACAGCTTCCGGCTGCCGCTGGCGCAGGCGCTGGCCAAAGCCAAATCTATCGGCGCGTCGGGTATCCAGGTCTACACGACCGAGGGGGACATGGCACCCGAAAACCTGACCCCCGCGAAGCGGCGGGAGCTGCTGCGGCTGATTCAGGACAACGGGCTGAAGGTATCTGCGCTGTGCGGCGACTTCGGCCACGGCTTCGGCGATCCCGAAAAAAATCCCGCACTCATCGAGCGCTCCAAGCGGGTGCTGGATCTCGCCGGCGATCTGGAAACCAACGTCGTCACTACCCATATCGGCACCGTGCCGGACGATCCCGGCGCCGAGCAATACAAGATCATGCAGGACGCCTGCGCACAGCTGAGCCGCTACGCCGACGCGCAGCAGGCGCATTTCGCGATGGAAACCGGTCCGGAGCCCGCGACGGTGCTCAAGGGCTTCCTCGACACACTGGGCAGCCGCGGCGTGGCGGTCAACCTTGATCCGGCCAACCTGGTGATGGTGGCGGGCGATGACCCGGTGCAGGCGGTGTACACCCTGCGCGATTACATCGTGCACACCCACGCCAAAGACGGTATAAAGCTGAGCAGCACCGACTACCTCGAAACCCCATTGGGTGAGGGCGGCGTGGATTATCCGCGCTATCTGGCCGCGCTCGACGATATCGGCTATCGGGGCTTCCTGACCATTGAGCGTGAGGTCGGTGACAACCCGGAAGGCGATATCCGGCTGGCCGCCGATTTCCTGCGGCGGATTTTTAAATGAGGTGTGGGAAAGTAAGCTTTCCTTACATATGAAAGGATGATAGTATCATGAAAATCGGCATAATCGGCGTCGGTACCATCGCCGCTTTCCACATCGAGGCCTACCAGAAAAACCCCAACGTCGAGGTTTACGCCTTCTGCGATATCAATGAAAAACGTCTCAAGGCAATGGGTGAAAAATACGGCGTCACCCGGCTGTACACCGATAAAGACGAAATGCTCAAGCTCGAGGAGCTCGACGCGGTGAGCGTATGTACCTGGAACAGCGCCCACGCCCCGTGCTCTATCGCCGCGCTGAAAGCGGGCAAGCACGTGCTGTGCGAAAAGCCGATGGCAATGAATGCGGACGAAGCGCGCGCGATGAAGCAGGCCGCCGATGAAAGCGGCAAGCTGCTGATGATCGGCTTCGTGCGCCGCTTCGGTAATGACTGCGCGGTGGTGAAGGATTTCCTCGACAACGACGAATTTGGCGATCTGTATTTCGCCAAAGCCACCTATCTGCGCCGGCACGGCGCGCCGGGCGGCTGGTTCGGCGATAAATCCCGTTCGGGCGGCGGTCCGCTGATCGACCTCGGCGTACACGTCACCGATCTGGCGCGGTATCTGGCCGGCAACCCCAAACCGGTTTCGGTCTATGGCGTCACCTTCAACAAGCTGGGCGACCGGCGGGGGATGACCGGCCGGGACGGGTATACTTCCTCCGGCGCAGGCCGACAGGATATTTTCGATGTGGAGGATCTGGCCGCCGCGCTCATCCGGTTTGACAGCGGGCTGGTGCTGTCGCTCGAGGCCTCCTTCAGCCTCAACATCAAGGAGGACGAGGGCACCATCGAGCTGTTCGGCACCAAAGCCGGCGCAAAGCTCAGCCCCGAGCTGGAGATTTTCACCGACCAGAACGGCCACCTGATCAATAAGAGCTTTTTTGGTTCCACCGCGCTGGCCTTTGAGAACCTGTTCCAGAACGAAATCGATCATTACGTCGCCTGCGTGCGCGATGGGCTGCCCTGCCGCTCCCCCGCGCAGGACGGCATCGAAATCATGCGGATTCTCGACGCGGTGTACGAATCGGCGCGCACCGGGCACGAGGTCGTTCTCGGCTGACGAAAGGCGGGTATATAAAATGAAAATCGGTGTTTCCTCTTACAGCTTCCAACGTCTGATCGGGGCAGGAAGCGAAACCCAGCTTTCGGTCATCCGTCGGGCGGCGGAGCTTGGCTTTGACGCGATCGAGTTCACCGACCTGCAGCCGCACGACGGCAGCAGCGAGGCGGATTACGCTGCCCAGCTGCACGACGAGGCGGCGCGCTGCGGCATCGAAATCTCCGCTTACGCGGTATGGGCCGACCTGCTGGGCGGCTGCGACGGCGATCTGGCAGCTGAGACTGCGCGCCTGTGCCGGAAAGTGGATGTGGCCGCCATACTCGGCGCTAAAATTCTCCGGCACGACGCCGCCTTCGGCTTCCCCGGCACCCGCGGATACCGTGGGTTTGCCAGCGTGCTGCCGCGGCTGGCCGAGGGCTGCCGGACAGTGACCGCCTACGCGGCGGAAAAGGGAATCAAAACCGCGGTGGAAAATCACGGCACATTCTGTCAGGACTCCGATCGGGTGGAGCTGCTGGTGAACACGGTGGCACATGACAACTTTGGGCTGCTGGTAGACATGGGCAATTTCCTGTGCGCGGATGAAAATCCCGCCGCCGCGGTCGGGCGCACCGCGCCATATGCGGTTCATGTCCACGCGAAGGATTTCCTTCGCAAAACCGCCGAACAGCCGGATCCCGGCGAGGGTTTTATTATCACCCGCGGCGGCGCGCGCCTGCGCGGTACCGTGCTCGGCCACGGTGTAGTTCCCGTGAAAAGCTGTCTTCTCGCACTGCGGGAAGCAGGCTACGATGGCACCGTTTCGCTGGAGTTTGAGGGAGCGGAAGAGGTCGATTACGGCCTGCGCGCCGGCCTCGCTTATCTGCGCCGCATGCTCGCTGAACTGTAATCCGGAACACTGTCCCTCCCGGGACGCGTGCTGACAGAAACGAAAAACTTCTTGGGAGATATCACCAGAAATAAAAACGCCGGCAGGGGTTACCTGCCGGCGTTTTTTATGCGTATATTCAGTTTTGCTCACGGCGCTTTTTTCCGTACGCCATAGCCCCCAGCGCTCCGACCCCGATCATAAGCGCCGCCGCGAAAAGCAGACCGCTTTCCACACCGGTTGCCGGGTTATTTCCCGTATAATCCGGATCCGTCGCAGAGCATACGGTGCACTTGCCATCCTTAAAGCTGTGTCCCTTGGCCGCAATAACCACCGGTTTTTCAATCGGCGTTTTTCCCTGGGCGTCGGCAAACATCTCTTTGCAATCCTCACAGACCCAATAGGTTTCCACACCGTCTTCGGTGCAGGTCGCCTCTTTGCCGGCCGTTTCCTTCATATTCACATGTTTGCATACGACCGTAAGGCTTTCATCCGTATTCGTAATCACCCGGTCGTTAGCGGTGGCTTTTGTAATCACGTTCTTCTCCGCGTCGGCAACCTTTCCGTCCGCGCCGTAATAGCCGGGAACCTGCTTATGAATAGTCGCTTTCGTTTGATCCATCTCCAGTTTGACTGTTCCGGTAGCCTCCGGCTGACCATCACTGCCGAACGAGTCCGCACGGCCGTCGCCCAGAAGAATATCGCCGTTGCCTGCCTGAGTGTTTTCACCCGTATAGACAAACGCCGCTTCTTCAACCGTCAGGCTGGTAGTGGCCCCTTTCTGTGCAAGAACACGGATCGGTGCCGCATAGGTGGCCGTATTGTTTGCCGCAGTACCCGCTGCTGTGGAACAATCGGTAAATGTCGTCCCGGTTACCGTAACGGTCTGCGTTCCGGCGGATTTATTGTTCAGGTTGATCGGCACCGAGATGCCGGCAAAGGTGCAATCGCTGATACGAATCGTCCCCTCAGCATTGGAATAGATGCTGGTATTCGCATGGCTTCCGTTTTCCGCGACAAAAGAGCAGCTCTTCAGGCTGATATTGTTTTTGCCCTTTCCCCCGCTGATATAAACCCGGTTCATGTTCTGACAGTTTTCGAAACTTACGTTGACCGTATTTTCGGTATTGCGCTGACCCCAGATAGCAATCCCATTAAGGTCTTTTACCGTAATGGTGATTTCCTTATCCAGAAAAGAGCCGTTGTCCCGATCCTGCTTGCCTGTCAGACGGCTGTATTTGTACGTATCGATTTCCAGATCGTGCTCGCCGCCGGTGACCTTTGCTCCGTTTCCATAGATCGTAAGATCATCCGCGACATGCGCATGGGTCATGCTGCCGACGTCCGCGCCGGGTTTGCAGTACACTTCCGCGGTTTCTGTGGGCGTGGACATATAAACGGCGGTAAGCGCCGCAGCCAGCGTGTCATAGTATTCTCCCGCGAAGTAAACCGGCTTGGGATCCGTCCATTCGGAAACCCCGTCCGGCAAAACCGCATCGGCGGCCAGCACGCCGGCGGGAAATATCCACACCGATAAAAGGGCCGCAACCAGTACGCTGAGAAACCGTTTTGTCTTTGTTTTCATAAATATCCTCCTGACCTATCGCGTGTTCCATCAAGATTGCGTCTTCCGGACAGTGCCGGAAATATTTTTATAATAGCAGTTTTCCCGTGAAAATGCAATACCCTTTTTCGGAAGCATTTTCAATTTATACACCCTTCCGGAACAGCAGAATCCGTCCGGCTGCGGTGTGACACCGAATATAAAAAAGGCCGTTCTGGGCAGTTTATCGATTGCTGCGCCGAATGACGGTTTAGCACAGAATAGACGTCATCTCACCCGGAGGTTCACCGGGGTGAGATGCGCAGCTTTTCGCTTCATCGGAATATTTACGCGGCGGTGCGCCTTCTGTGCAGCATCAGTTAAAAAAGGTACACGTCGGCCGTTTTGATTTCTGCCCCACATATGCGATAGCTTTTTTCGTGCGTTTTCTGCGTGATTCGCCTATTGTCCACACAAATCCCAAAGCTGTGCTAATATGGGGATAACCATCGGATACAGAAAGGAGAATACACATGCTCAATCAATCCGGCCAGCGCTATGTAACCGATCTGGAACTGATCGCCTTTGCAAGCGTGCTGAAGGTATCCATCGCATGGTTGCAGGGAGAAACGCCCGACCCCACGCCGGGAAAACAGGCCATATAAAAACGGGCGGTGCGGCACGCGCCGCCTATCCGGCCGCGATATCTTGTCTCTAAGAGGACAGCGATGTTCCTCTCCCGTGAAACTCGCTTGGGACGGCAAGGCCGTTTCGGAGGGGGCGCGCCGCTTTTTAGAAAAGACGGCACACGTTCGCCAAACGCGAACGCGAAAACTTTTTGTATATATTCTGTATTTTTGACATTTCGTATTTAAAAAACACAAAGAAATCCTTGCCCGCTCATTCCCGGTATTTCACCGCGAGCCGGCTGCCCATACGGGAAAGCAGCTCGTTTGTAATCTCTCCCGCGGCGTCCGCCGCCTGTGCCGCCGGCAGCCCTTCCCCGATCAGGGTCACGATATCCCCCGGCCGCACGTCCGGTATTTCGCTCACATCCACCGTCAGCATATCCATACACACCCGTCCGGCCAGCGGCGCACACCGACCGTGTATCAGCACATGGCCGCCCTGCACCAGCGTGGAGGGCACCCCATCCGCATACCCGGCCGACACCACCGCCAGCCGCATATCCTGCGGCGCGGTAAATGCCCGGCCGTAGCCCACGCTTTCCCCGGCGCGCACCGTGCGCACCAGTGTTACCCGCGCCTTCAACGACAGCACCGCGCACAGATCGGGACGCATCACGGTATGGTCCCCGTATCGGCTCAGGCAGCCGTACAGCGCAATGCCCGCCCGCACGTAATCGCCCCGCAGCTCTGGGTAATTGAGCAGCCCATAGCTGCTTTGCAGGTGGCGTTTCGGCAATGCGATTCCTTCCTTTTCCAGCTGATCGGTCAGCGCATAAAACGCCCGTACCTGCCGCAATGTAAATTCGATGTCCTCCTGCACTGGGCTGTCCGCTGCGCACAGGTGAGTATACGCTCCACAAACCTGCAGGTTTTTCAGCCGGCAGGCGGCCAGCACCGCCGCTGTATCCCCGGCGGCAAAACCCAGACGGTGCATGCCGGTATCGATCTTCAGCTGCACCCGGATACGCACGCCGGCAGCATCGAGCGCCTGCGCATGGGGCAGGTCCACCACCGTCTGGATCAATCGCCAGCGGCGGATCAGCCACGCGCGCGCCGCCGGCGTGGCGCCGAGAATCAGGACTTCCCCGCGTATACCGGCCCTGCGCAGCGCGATGCCCTCCTCCAGCGTGGCCACCGCGAACGCCTGCACCCCCGCGTCTTGCAAACACGCCGCCGTCACCGCCGCGCCGTGGCCGTATGCCTCCGCCTTGACCACCGCCATCAGTTCACACCCCTCCGGCAGCCGCCTTTGCAGTGTGCGGGCATTATGCACGAGCGCCCCGAGATCCACCTCGAGCCACGCGCGGTCCTCCGGCCGTATTCCCTGCCGCGGCGGACGGCGGCGCCGCCAGGCCTGCTGTGCGGCCGCAAGCGCGAACGCCGCCCCCATCGACAACGCCGTGACCATCAAAAAATGCACAAAGGTGTTGTCCACCAACAGTGCGGTCAGACCGGTGAATTTCGCGGCAAAGCGCACCGCTACGATCACCATCGGGTGCAGGATGTACACCAGCAGCGCCGCCGTGCGCACCAGCGGCAGCCGCCGCCCGCGCAGGCCGGACAACCAGCTGAACAGGAAAAACAGGCACACCGGCAGCAGCACATACATGCTGTCGTGCCGCGGCATGCCCAGCGAGCGCAGCAGCAGACCCTCCGCGACCATCGCAGCGAGGGCAAGCAGAAAGGCGCAAAAATGGAGAACGCCGGTGCCGCGCTCCGGCCGCCGGCGGGCAAACCAGCCGCCCATCACAAAAAACAGCGGCGCGAAAAACAGACCGTTGCGGGTATAGTCACACACCTCGAACAGCCGGTCATACAGCCACGCGAGCGGCGGCAGACCCTGCGCCAGACCGTAGTAGCTGTCGCCGAGCAGTCCCGCCGCGTACAGCACGAGGGTGACCGGAAACGCCAGCCGGAAGCCGCCGCGCCGCAGCAGCCCCCACGCAATCGCCGCGCCGGCCATCGCCGCCGGCAGATACCACAAATGATACACCGTGCCGTCGATCAGCACATCCCGCAGCAGTGTCGGCAGCAGCGGCCCGGTCGAAAAATAACCGGTATACACATTCAGCGGTAGATAAAACAGCATCGCAAAACCGTAAATTTTCGCGGTTTTGCCAAGCAGGCTTTTGAGCCTTTCCCGCTCTCCGCCGCGCCCGGCAAACAGGAAAAATCCGGAGGTCATGAAGAAAAACGGCACTGCAATGCGTGCAATCACACCGGTGAGCACGAAATCCGCCGTTTCTCCCCAGAGCAGAAGCGGTGACGTATGGATGGCCACCACCAGCGCCGCCGCGATCAGCCGGAATCCGTCGATGCCGGTATACCCCTTCTCCCCCGTCACGTCAATTCCTCCCATATTGTCAGGATCATGCCATCCACGTTATTGCCCGACAGATCGTACACCCGGTCGTCCGGCAGCGCGAGTGCCCCGCTCTCTTCAGCGGGGATGAACCCCAGGGTAAAGGCCCGGCCGTCCTGTTCAAGATGCAGCGGCCGGCTGGAAACCGGGTGCTGCCAGAGAAAAGCAACGTATTCCTCCAGCGTCAAACCGTGCGCCGCCATGATTCCCGCATGCGGACACCCGACATACCGGAAATGCCACGGCTCATGCGCGATGCCGGTGACCGCCTCCTTGCCGCGCGGATACCGCTCGATAAACCCGCAGCGCGGCGCAGCTGCCCGGAACATCCCCGCGATGCCGTCATAGGGAAACGCCGGGCGGATGAAATCCACCGCGCCCTCGTTGATGCCGAGATCGATCGCCAAACCCGTCTCGTGCTCGCTGCATCCCGGCAGCGCCACATATTTCCGGGTAAATTCCTCACCGTTGTCCCGCAGCGAATCGGCGTACAGCCGCTCCTGCTCGGCGCGGGTACGGGCGCCACTAACCGGCAGGATGCGCGTACCACAGCCGATCTGCGTAAAAATATGCCGCAGTACCGCCGCTGCCGACGGAGCCAGCATCTCTCCGCCGCCATCCGGGGACACCGGCACGCAACGTACCGGCGCGGCCTCCGCCAGCGGATGCGCCGCATTGACCAGAATCAGGCTGCCCGCATGGATATCGGCTTCGGTAAAAGTTAACGGTTTCATCGGGAATCTCCTTTCGCAGACAAAAAGTGCCGCGGGGGTGTGATGGCTTGGCTGCCAAACAGGAAAAGCCGGCAGGCGTTTCCTGAGGACGTTTCGTGTATCTCGCGAAACAGCCCCTCCTGTAACTGGTCTTGTGCCGTATACTTGCGTAACAAATCTGTCTGCCGGTCAGCCGGCAGCAGCTTCCAGCAGGCGCTCGAGCACCGTCTCAAATGACAGCCCAGCGCCGCGCATCATCGAGGGATAGCGGCTGTGCGCGGTAAAGCCGGGAATGGTGTTAACCTCATTGAACACAATGCAGCCGTCCGGTGTGAAAAACAGATCCACCCGTGCGAATACGGAGCAGCCCAGCGCCCGGTAAACGGTTTTGGCGGCGGCGAGGATACGCGCCTCATCCTCCGGGGAGATACGGGCCGGCATATGGATTTTGGCGGTTTCGAGGGTGTATTTTTCGGTGTAATCGAAAAAGCCGCCGGCAAGCTCCACCTCATCCACCCGGCCGGCCAGCAGCCCCCCGGAAGCGTCCTCCAAAATCGCACAGCCCACCTCAAAGCCTTCGATCGCTTCCTCTGCGATCACCTCGCTGTCGTGCACGAACGCCCGCTCCAGCGCCGCGGGCAGCTGATCCGCTGCGGTAACGCGGGTGATGCCAAAGGACGAACCCGCCCGAACCGGCTTGATAAACAGCGGCAGCCCCAGCCGTTCGGGCAGCGTCTGCCACGCCTGCGGACCGTCCGCACGGGTGAGTACCGCCGCCCGCGGCGCCGCAATTCCGGCAAGCGCGGCGAGCTTATGCGCCCGATCCTTATCCATGCACAGCGCACTCGCAAGGGTGCCGCAGCCGACCAACGGGATCCCCGCCAGCTCGATAAGCCCCTGCACTGTGCCATCCTCGCCGTTTTTGCCGTGCAGCACCGGAAAGGCGATATCCACATAAACCGTCTGCACACGATCACCGTCGCGCAGCAGCAAACCGTGTACCCCGCGGTCAGGGGACAGCGCCGCCGGCGTGCAGTGCGCGGCGTCCTCCCGCCAGGTGTCGTCCGGGATGCGCTCCGTCGGCCCGTCGTACCGGAACCACCGGCCGTCCCGTGTGATGCCGACGGCAAGCGTTTCATAGCGTGCGGGGTCGAGATGCGTCAGCACCGCATGCGCAGACTGCAAAGAAACCGGGTATTCCGGCGAGCACCCGCCGAAAAGCACCGCCACCGTTTTGCGTTTCATTCTTTCGTCATCCTTTCTTCACCGGTATCCGCCTCCGGAAGGGGATAGCCGATCTCACACACGTTTTCGTACAGCGTTTCCTCGGTCGTCTGTCCGTCCGCGAGTGCGGTGCACCGCCGGCGTACCGACGCGATCTGGTACACCCGGCCGTCCCGCCTTTCATAGCGCACGAAGCCGTTTTCCACTGTATAGGCGAAAGCGGCCGGCTTATCGGTACGCAGCGCACCGGTCATCACATCCCCGTCAAAGGTGATCCGCAGCTGCCAGACGGCATTCGTATCGTTGCGCACCTTCAGGTCAAGCCAGCCCTCGCTGACCGTCGCATCCACGCCGGCGGGACGGTCGTCCTCCGCAGGCGGAAACGATTCCACCGCGTGCGCATGCCGTTCCACCATCGTCAGCGGCGAATGCAGGAACAGCCAGTACAGCAGGTTGCTCATATGGCACAGCCCGCCGCCGTAGCTGCCGACAATCTTGCCGTCCACGAGGTTCAGCCCATCCTTATACGGGGTCTTCCGGTCGGCATGTCGGGTCGCGAGACAAAACGAGAACGTTTCGCCCGGACGGATCACCAGCCGGTCGAGCACGGCCGCCGCCAAACGCAGGTTATGCACCTTATTGTACTGGTACGCAATCGCGAACCCGCTGTTCGGGTTGACCATCGGGGTCGCGCAGCGGTACGCCTCAAACGGCAGCGGCTCATCAAAATCCGCCGCGTACCGGTTTTTATCCAGCCGCATCTTCAGGTAAAAGCAGAACTTGCGCTGCCAGCGGCGCAGCGGCAGCAGAAACGGGAAGCGCTGGGTCAGTCGTTTTCTCGCCACGGGAATATCCTTCCTTTCCGGTTTGGCCATCGGCGCACACAAAAAAAGCGTCTGCGTTCCGGGCAGTTTCATTCTACCCGAAACACAGACGCCGTTTATCCGCAGGAAATAAACGATTTCCTGCTTTTTTCTGATGCACTTCTTACGATTTTCTGACACGCCGAACCGGACGTGGAAAGCCGGCAGCCCCGTCGTATACGCCGCCCGCCCTCACCGGTACGGCAGCGTGATGGTGAAGGAAATCACCTCGTTTTCGCTCGCGGCAGTGATGGTGCCGCCGTGCAGGCTCACGATCTCCTTCGCTATCGCCAGTCCCAGGCCCGCACCGCCGCTGCGGCTGGTGCGCGCGGTATCCAGCCGGTAAAACTGCTCGAAAATCCGCTCGAGCTTCTCCGGCGGGATGGTGTTGCCGTGGTTGACCACTTCGATGGCCATTCCTTTTTCCAGCCGCGACACCCGCACCTCGATTTCACTGAACGGAAAGCTGTAATTGACCGCGTTGCGCAGCAGGTTATCGAAAACCCGCTGCATTTTGTCTGCGTCGCATTTGATCTGGACATCCGGGCGCGCGTACAGCGTGCAGGTGAGGTGCTTCTCCGCAAACATCGGCTGGAACTCGAAGATGATCTGCTCGAGCATGCGGGTCAGGTTCACCCGGCTGACCTCCAGCGTCAGCGAGGTGAGGTTGAAACGGGTAATTTCAAAAAACTCGTTGATAAGGTCCTCCAGCCGCTCCGCCTTCGCCAGCGAAATCGACAGGTATTTCTCCCGCAGCTCAGGTGAAATCTCCCCCTCGTCCCGCAGCAGCGTCAGATACCCGATTACTGAGGTCAGCGGGGTTTTCAGGTCATGCGCCAGATACACCACCAGGTCGTTCTTGCGCTGCTCGGCCGCCCGCGCCGCCCGCTCGCTGTCCTGCATCTTCACCTTGAGCGCATTGATCTCCACCGCAAATTCCTGCAGCGGGCTGGACAGCTCGATCATCCCCTCCTCCATCCGGTAGGCGTTCTGAGTTGCCTCCGCCAGCTCGCTCAGATAGAGGAACGGCTTGCGCCAGTAATAGGCAAAGATTGCCACATAACCGACCACGATATACAAAAACGCAAACAGCGAGGTACGCAGCTCAAACCACTTGCCGATGCGGTACAGCAGCTCGTAGCCCTGCCAGGTAAACTGGTCGAAGGCCGTCCACGCCACGAGGTATGCCGCTACGCCTGCAAAGGTATACAGCGTGGTGGTGCCGATCATCCGCAGCAGCAGGCGCCCGGCCAGACTGCGCGCCTGCCGGTTCAGCTTTTCAGTCTTCAATCTGATACCCCACTCCCCACACCGTCTTGATGAACTTCGGCCGCCGCGCCGGCTCATGCAGCTTCTCCCGCAGCCTGCCGATATGCGCCATCACAGTATTGTTGCTGCTCTCGAGATATTTTTCGCCCCAGACCGCCTCGAACAGCTCCTCCGAAGGCACCACCCGCCCCTTGTTCTCACACAGATACCACAAAATCGAAAATTCCATCGGCGTCAGGCTCACCGGCTTGCCGTACAGCGTGCACTTATGGCTGTCCTTATTGATGATCAGCCCGCGCACGTCGTATTCCGCCGCCGGTTCGTCTGCCGCTTCCCCGCGGTTATAGGTGGTGTACCGCCGCAGCTGGGTCTTGACCCGCGCGACCACCTCCAGCGGGTTGAAGGGTTTGGTGATATAATCATCCGCGCCGAGGGTCAGCCCCATGATCTTATCCATATCCTCCACCTTCGCAGTGAGCATGATAACCGGGTAAAAATACTTTTCCCGGATCTTCTGGCAGATGCGGAACCCGTCGATCCCCGGCAGCATCACGTCCAGGATCGCCATGTCCAGCCCGCCCTTCTCCACGCACGCGAGCGCTTCGGCGCCATCGTAAAATTTGCAGACCTCGAATCCCTCGTTCTTCAGGCAGACCTCCAGCAGGTCAGCGATTTCCCGTTCATCGTCCACCACCAGTATTTTTTCATGCATGCCGCATGCCTCCTATTCACCGAAGTCTTCTCCCCTACTATACCCTACCCGGCGGGCACGGTGCAACGTCCGCAGGGGAAATTTAAGACTTTTTTATGAATTTTGGAAAAACGGCAGCCTCCCGGCCGGCCCTGCGGCGCAGCGGGAGGCTGCCGTATGTTGTGGAAAGGTCCCTTCCCGTGAATGCCTCAGGCATTCCGGAGCGTCTCCTGTATGTGTACAAAAAGGGAACGGTTTGCCGGCGACAAGCCGCCGACCGAAAGATATCCTCGCAGGAAAAGCTTGTCAACCTTTTGGAGGCTCATTTTTCCTGTTATCGGATATCCTTTTTGCCATAAGTTTTTCATACTTTTTATATTGATAAATTGTATAGGGTAAAATAATCAGTCTCCACAAAAAATATAGAATCCAGTAAACAATCTTAAAGGGTATGAAAAACAACCTGAACTTATGAAGATAGTAATGCCTTTTTTCCATGATCACAACTTTTTTTAATTCGCCGCACCCCTCGCAAAGGTCATTTTCCTCCGTTAAAATAAATTTCTTTGCAGGATAGTTGGTATTATTGATTTTGTTCCAGCATTCCAGACAAAACTCTGCCATTTTTCTCACCTCAGCTTCCAGTATAGCTTGTATGCATTGCAAATGCAATGCATATTTTTTATCCTTATTGCTTTATACTGAAAGCATCACTAATATACTGTTGAGGTGGCCATATGGATAAATTCAAAATTCCTTCTGTTCCACCGACAATTAACAAAACAATTCGCTTTCCCAGCGATGTAGTTGAAGAAGTCGAAAAAGCGATAGAAGGTAAAAATTGCACGTTCTCCGCTTTTGTCATTGCGGCTGTCCGTATGGCCTTGGAAAATTTAGATGAACAGCGATAAAAGCCCGCACAGAAAATTTCTGTGCGGGCTTTAACCTTTTATTTCCTCTCACGCGCCGGAACGCTCGATATCCTTTTTCAACCGGCGGATGATCTTCTTTTCCAGCCGCGATATGTAGGACTGCGAAATCCCCAGCAGGTCGGCGACCTCCTTCTGGGTATGCTCTTTGTTGCCGTCCAGCCCGAACCGCAGGCGCATGATCAGCTGTTCGCGCTCGGACAGCCGCGCGACGCATTCGAGCAGCAGGTGCCGCTCGGCTTCCTGCTCGATGTCGCGGTTGACCAGATCCGGTTCGCTGCCGAGAATATCCGACAGCAACAGTTCGTTGCCGTCCCAGTCCACGTTGAGCGGCTCATCGATCGACAGCTCATTGCGCAGCTGGCTGTTTTTGCGCAGGTACATCAAAATCTCATTCTCGATGCACCGCGACGAATAGGTGGCCAGCTTGATATTGCGGGAAGGGCAGAAGGTATTGACCGCCTTGATCAGCCCGATGGTGCCGATGGAGATCAGATCCTCAATGCCTACGCCGGAATTCTCAAATTTGCGCGCGATATACACCACAAGCCGCAGGTTATGGGTGATCAGCACGTCGCGTGCGGCCGGGTCCCCGGCCTCCATACGCGCAAAAACGGCGGCTTCCTCCTCGGCAGTGAGCGGAGAGGGCAACGTGTCAGCGCCGTTGATATAGTGCACCCCTTCAGCCTGCCGGCGCAGCAGGCGGTACAGCAGCTGCCGCCAGTGGGTGAAGAGGCGGCGCACGGAAAGTAGCATACTCATGGCCTAAGACCTTTCCTTTCGCTTGAGTCCGGAGGTTACCGGTGCTTTTTCGCGCCGGGAGGGCGCGTGACGGCGCGCAGCCGTAATCCGGCCGGCATCTGCCGCACCGGCGAGCTCGCTGCCGAGAATGGCTTCATAATCCCCGCGGCCGAGACGGTCGCAGACCGCTATGTAAGCGCCGGTTACATCCGCACCGGCGCCGAGAAGGCTGGTCAGGGTCATCCGCTTCGGGCAGAAGGCGGGCAGCAACCCGTCGCCGCCGATCGCGCGGTAAGGGACCAGCCGAACCGGCGGCAGCCCCATTCCAGATGCTGCCGGATCGGCTGCCGCGCCGGCCAGTACCGGTTCCGGCTGCCGTGTCAATGTCGAAGACAGCGCCTGCGCCATGGCCGGGGACAGCGCGGGCAGCAGCGCACTGCGCTGCACCACGGCCACCGGCTTGCCGGAAAACGGCTCGCTCAGCCCGTTGCCGGAATCATACAGTGCCCGCACAACGACGCTGCCGGCGTCCCCCTCAATGAGCAGGCGGTATTCATGTCCGGTCGGCGCGCTCTTACGGGTGAGGCGGTCCCAGACGCTCACCGCCGCGTAGCTGACCACCGTCAGCGCGGTGAGCATCAGCGGCGAGACGTCGTAATACACCACGCCGCCCACCACGTAAAAACCCGCCGGCGCCGCAAAAAACCACAGCGCATAGGCAACCCCGCCGAACAGCGCCGACAGCAGCACGAATACCCCCGTCTGCTTGACAAAGGCGGCCGCCCCGTGCCACGGAAATGCGGTGCGCACGATGAGCGCGGCACTGCCGAGCTTAATCAGCCAGGTGAGCGGCGCGGGCAGCGGCGGCAGAAAAATCAGGCACGCGCATGCCGCGCCGAGCAGGGCGCCGAGCACCCGTCGGCCGGTGCGGCCGGGAATCCGCAGGATACGCGCGGCCGCGCTCAGCAGCAGAAAATCAATAAACAGGTTCAGCGCCAGCAATACGTCCAGATAGATCACCGGCATCCGTGTCACCTCGCTTCGGCCTGCGGCGGTGACCGGCCGCCGCAGGGGAATATCTCCATTATAGGCGCACATACGGACGGAATGTGCCGAAAGGTGGACCGGCACCCGGAAAATTCGGCGGCAAAAAAGCCGTGCTTCCGCGGGTTTTCGCCTTTTTCGGGACGCGTATCTTCTTGCGTCCGCCGGACGGAGATGGTATACTGAATCCAGAGGAAAGCGGAGAACAGCGGGAGGGATGCACATGAAATGCAGCTACTGCGGAACGGAATTTGAGGGAGATTCCTGCTCTTATTGCGGCGCACAGGCCGCGGCGTCGCAGCCCCAGCCGGAACCGGAGCCGTCCACACCACAGGGACAGCCCATCCCGCCGGACGTACAGCCGCCGGTACAAACACCGCAGGCCCAGCCGCCGGCAGGACAGCAGCAAAAGCCGGCCGGCTGTGTCCGGTTTTTAGCGGTTCTCATCATGCTGGCCGTCGTTATTATGGTGATCTCGATGGTCGTGAACCTGTTCGGGATACTGTTTGATCGTTTCTCCGGCGGCCGCGCCGAAGTCTCCAGTGAGGCCGGTCGGCGCCCCATTGTGACCGAATCCCAGCCGGAGAACAGTGAATCCGACCGACCGCCGATTATCGTCGAAAGCACGCCGGCGGAGAGCGAGGCAGAACCAGTCCGTATTACACTGGAAAAATACGAGCAGCTCAAGAATGGGATGAGTTACGCGCAAGTGCTGGAAATCCTTGGCTGCGAGCCGTCTTTCACCGCGGAGACGGGCGAAGAAGGGACGGCCGGTCACATGCGGGCCTGCACCTGGAGTAACCCCGACGGCGGCGTGGTGTCGCTGATGTTCCGGCAGGATAAGCTGTACACCAAGTCGCAGGCCGGGCTGACATAAGATAAAAAACAGTCCAAAAGCAGAAAAAGCGGGGACACTATACGTGTCCCCTATCAAAAACCCGGGTGCTTCATGACCGAAGCACCCGGGTTTTTTGCATTTGTTCTTAGTCGGGCTGACCGGACAGCTGTTCATACAGCCAGTCGTTAAAGGGCTGGGGTTTGGGACGCTGAAACCACTTGCGGGGATATATCTTCTGGTACAGATCGTACATCTGCTTCGTCTCCAGCTCAATATCCTCCGGGTCCTCGCCATATTCCAGCATCAAACGGTAACGCAGCAATTTCCATTTCAGCGCCGCCGCGTAATCGCCCTTGTCCTTATACGTATAGGCGATATTCCCACAATCCAGAGCGGTCTGGGGGTGCGCCCGGCCCAACACCCGTTCATTGACAGCATGAGCCTTAAAGTACCATTCCAGCGCAGCATCATAATCGTTGTGCACATAATACATATTGCCGATATCGTTGTAGCTCTCGGCGGTATACGCATGCCCGGCGCCAAGTACCCGCTCGCGGATCTCCCGCGATTTCTGGTACCAGCTAAGCGTATCCGCATACTTTTCTTTACTGAGATCCTCAAGGGCGATTTGGTCATACAGGAAGCTCAGTTCAATCTGCTGCTGATCGGTAAGGTCGTGCCGTTCATAGATGTCCCGTGCGTCACAATAGGCCTTGCGCGCCTTTTCCGACAGGGATTTCACCCCATCCGAATCGCTGAATTCGTCTTCCTCTTCCCAAAGCAAATACAATTCTCCCAAGGCATACAGCGTTCTGGCATAGTCCAGGCTGTCGGACGTCCCTGCCTCCTCGTACATCCGGGCGGAATCCGCAAACTGTCCCGCCGCTTCCCGGTATCTGCCCTGCGTGTAATCCTGCCATCCCTGCTCATACATCGGGTTCGGCGCGTCCGGGCGCATCATTTCCATAATCCTGCGCTCCACCGCCTCATGATATTCCAGCCACTTATTCATAACCGCCCTCCCCGTAATTGTTCTCTGCCGACAGTAGGAGCTCGGAATAAAAAAGGCGATACGCCCCTTTACGCAGCCTATCGCCTTTTTTGACACGCACATCAGGGACGATGCGTCCCTATCTTTGTTATTTTGTCATGAACAGCACGCCGAGCGTATTCGGCCCGCAGTGGGAGGAAATGGTGCAGCCCGCACGGGTAACAAAAATCTCCTTGAAATCACCGTACTGCTGCACCAGCTTTTTCACCAGGTCGATGCGCTCCTGCGAAATGCCGGAATGGGTGATAAAGATCCGCTCGTTTCGGATATCGGTGCGTCCCTCAAGACGATCCTTGACGTACTGCGCGAGCGCCTTATCCAGCGAACCGCGGTATTTCTTGCCGACTCCCATCGAGCCGTCGGCGTTGTTGACCTCGATGCAGGGCTTGAGCTGCAGCATGTTCGCGCCGAGCATCGCCAGCGCCGAGCAGCGGCCGCCCTTATACAGAAATTCCAGCGTATCGATCACAAAGCTGGCCTGCGCGTGGGAGGTGAGTTCCCGCACCTCCTGCGCGATCTGTGCGGCGGGCATACCGGCCGCGATACGGTCGGCCGCCTCAAGCACCAGCAGACCGGAGCCGGTGGACAGGTTGCAGCTGTCGATGGCGTACACCCCCGGCAGCTCCTGCGCTGCCAGGCGGCAGTTATTATAGGTTGCGGACAAACCCGAGCCGAGGGTGAGATGGATCACTTCATAGCCCTGATCGGTCCACTGCTTAAAATACTCGATGTATTCCGCGGTGTTGATCGCGGCGGTTTTCGGAAGAACCTTTTTTTCACGGTAAACCTTATAAATGTCATCGGGCATCAGGTCGACCCCGTCGCCGTACGTCCGGCCGTCGAGAATGACGTGAAAAGGATAATACTGCACGTCATAACGCGCCTTCAATTCGTCGCCGAGATCACAGGTGCTGTCTGCGCTGAGGATGATGCGACTGCCCATGCCAGGAGACCCTCCGTTTCTTTTTTCAGTATCACAGCGTTAGCATGTGAAAGGCAGTATAGCATAAAAAACAAAAAATTGCAAGGAACACGGGTAAAAAAAGACGACTGCGACGGACATAATACGCTTGTGAAGGCGTCCCGATTCGGGTATAATGACAGCATAAACCGGGACAGAAAATACAGAAACAGTCCGCCGGCTCGGCGGGAAAGGCAGGATGCTTATGTCGATACGCTTTTTTGAGGAAAATCAGGTGTTTCATCTGGACACAGCACACACCAGCCTGGTGCTGCGGGTGCTCGACGGCCACCTGATGGCCGAATACTGGGGCGCGCGCATCCGGCCGGACGACCTGCTGCATCTGTGGACGCCATGCCCCAGCGGCTTCCACCCGAACTACGCCGGTGCGCCGGACGAGAGGTACGCCCTCGACCTGATTCCGACCATCTGCCCGGTGACCGGCAGCGGCGATTTCCGCTCCCCCATGCTGGAGGCGGAATTCCCCGACGGCAGCCGCATCCTTGACCTGCGCTATGCCGGCCACACGATCATCGTCGGCGGCGTGCCGCTGCCCCACATGCCGCAGCTCGACACCAAGGATGAAACGCTGGTGCTCACCCTGATCGACCCGCCCACCGGCCTGAAGGCCGAGCTGCGGCTTGGGATATGCGAAGAGGAAGATGTCATTGCCTCAAGCCTGCGGGTGATCAACGAAACTGCCGTGCCGGTGATCCTGCACCGCGCGCTCAGCTTCAGCTTCGACCTGCCCGACAGCAATTTCGACAGGATCAGCCTGCCGGGCACCCATCTGCGGGAGCGCGAAATCGACCGCAAGCCGCTGCAGAGCGGATTGCAGGCAGCGGAGAGCCGCCGCGGCGCCTCCAGCCATCAGCAGAACCCGTTTATCGCGCTCGCCCGGCCGCACACCACCGAGCAGCAGGGTGAGGTGTACGCCGCCGCGCTCATTTACAGCGGCAATTTCATTGCTCTGGCCGAGGTGGATCCCTTTGCGTCCACCCGGATGCAGATCGGGATCAATCCCTTTGCTTTCACGTGGACCCTTCAGCCGGGCGAGGAATTCCTCACTCCCGAGGCCGTCGCGACTTTCAGCGATAACGGACTTGGCGGCATGTCCCGCAATTTTCACCGCGTCTTCCGGCAGCGGCTCGGCCGGCTCCGGGAGGCACGCGGCCCGCATCCGATCGTCATCAACAGCTGGGAGGCCGCCTATTTCGATTTCGACGAGGAAAAGCTGTGCGACATCATCCGCAGCAGCAAAGGGCTCGGTATCGACATGTTCGTGCTCGACGACGGCTGGTTCGGACACCGGGATACCGACAACTGCTCGCTGGGCGACTGGGTGGTCGACCGCCGCAAGCTGCCCGGCGGGCTGGATGCGGTGATCGACTGCTGCACGGAAAACGGCTTACAATTCGGGCTGTGGTTTGAACCGGAAATGATCTCCCCGGACAGCGACCTGTTCCGCGCCCACCCCGACTGGGCGATCCGCCATCCCGACCGGCCGTACTGCCTCGGCCGTAACCAGCTGGTGCTGGACCTCTCCCGCGACGAAGTGCGCGAATATCTGCGCGAGGCGGTTGGCGCAGTGCTGCGCGCTTATCGGATTGCCTATGTCAAGTGGGATATGAACCGCCACATCACCGACGCTTATTCCGCCGCGCTTCCCCCTGCACAGCAGGCGGAACTGCCGCACCGCTACATGCTCAACCTCTATCGCCTGCTTGAGGAGCTGGAAGCGGAGTTTCCCGACGTAATCTTCGAGGGCTGTTCTGGCGGCGGCGGGCGGTTCGACGCCGGGCTGCTGTACTACATGCCTCATACCTGGACCTCCGATAACTCCGACGCGATTTCCCGGCTGAAAATCCAGTACGGCACATCCCTTGTGTACCCGCCCGAGTGCATGACCGCACACGTGTCGGTCTGCCCCAACCACGCGGTACGGCGGGTCACCCCGTTTGCCACGCGGGAGCTGGTGGCGGCGAGCGCGTCGTTCGGCTACGAGCTCAATCCGCTGTCGCTCACCGATGAGGAACGCGCGCAGATCGCCGGGCAAACCGCGCGTTACAAGGCGCGCGCCGAACTGATCGTCAACGGCGACTTTTACCGGCTCGCCGACCCGTTCACCAACGACGGCTGCGGCTGGTGCTTTGTTTCTCCTGACCGGTCGCGGGCGTTTGCGCTGTATGTGCAGCAGCTGCATCATCCCAACACCGCCAATCGCCGGCTGAAGCTCGCCGGACTGGATCCCGACGCCCGCTACCATATCGAGGAGCTGAACCTCGACGCGAACGGCGACGCGCTGATGCACGCCGGCATCGCGCTCCCCTATATTTATGATTTCGAGGCACGCGCCTTCACACTGACAAAAATATAAACGCGAGCCCCGCCCGCCGGTTCTTCCGGCGGGCGGGGCTTTTGTCGTTCGTCTTATGATGTGGGAAAACGCACAAGGCAGCTGACGATCTCCCACGGGCCGGGGCAGAGCGGCACGCTCCCACCCTGCGGTACGATCTCTTCGATCACCTCGCCGCCGAGCGTTACACGGGCGGCGGACGCCGGCGGTACTGCCCATTCGAGCGTCCCCGCGCAGGCGGTATCCGACAGGTTATACACCCGAACCGTGACGCTGTTTTCGTCGGCTCCGGCGGTCATCGTGGAATAGCACAGGCTATCTCCTGTCAGGCGCAGGAAGCTGCAGGGAACCTGCACTTTCGCCGCAGGCCCGCCTACCGGCGATATGCGCACGCCCGCGGCGAGCGCGTCCTGCGCCCGCTGGAGCGCTGCGTCGGTCACGTCGTCGTCGAGCGGCAGCAGCTGGAAGCTATACCGGAACTCACCCGGCACCTGGCCGTCTTTTTCCAGGTCGGTCCCCTCGGTTTTGGCAAAGCTGCGCAGCAGCGTCACGGCAATGGTGCCCTCATCTCCCGGCAACGCCGCGCACTCATGCAGCCCGCAGCAGCCGGAAACAAACGCAAGGCCGGCGCCGTCCCCGCGGCGTCCCACGATACCGTGCATCGGTTTTTCCGGCGCCTCCGGCTCCCGCCAGTCGCGGGTGTCGAACACCGCGGAACCGGGACGTTTCACCATAGCAAACGCTCCCGACGCGAAATAGTCTCCTGAAAGCCCGGTCGGCAGCAACAGGCGCAGACGGTGATCCTGCGCGGTGTTGTCCACCGCCAGTTCCACCTTTACGCCGCGCAGCCCATCCTGCACATGGATATCGGCCGTCACGGTCAGAACCGCTTCCTCCTCACTGCGGCGTATCCGCTGCATCCGGCGATCATGCCGCTCGAGATGCGCCGGCACCGCCATGCGCCGCACGACCCGGAATACCGTCTCGCTCGGGCCGTCCGCAATTACCCGCACCGAAGCCGCCGCGGAAACCGCCTCCTGATTCTCCACCGGCATGGCGTGGAACCAGCCATCCCCGATCTCCGCATCGTCCGCCAGCGCGCACAATCCGCTATACGTGCGCCCCGTCTTTTTATCCGTCAGCTTAAGCGTGCCGTCTGCGCATACGGCAACCGACACCAGCCCGTTGTCCGCCGACACCCTGCCTGTACGCAGCGAACCCGGCTGCCGTGCAGGCCTATCCCTCGGCTCAAGACGGAAAAAGGTGAAGCCCATCGGCGCGAGCGACGCCCGGAACGAAAAGCAGTGCCGGTCGCCCTTTACTCCACCGCGGGACACGCTGTGCAGCGTATACGGCACCGGACGGCCGTCCATGTCATATAGCTGAAAGCTGTTGATATCCTCATAACCAAACGGCTCGCTGTACCGCTGCACCCAGTCGGGCGGGAAATCCACCGCGGCATCAATCACCTCGTCGCGTGCATACGGCAGCGGGTTGAGCACGGCCAGCGCACCGAACGGCCGGCTGTCGGGCGGCGCATCCGGCAGCAGCGTGCCGAACAGTCTCGCCGTCATTTCCTCCGCAATCTGGCGGGACTGGTCAAACCGGTAATGCATGTCGCGGTGTACCTGGTCGATCGAGCAGCCGCAGATGCTGTCATGCGCCTGGTTCTTCAGCAGATACTGCCACGCGAGCTTCTCAAAGCGAGCCGGCAGCGGATGCTTTCTCAGCGCGGCCAGTGCCGACAGCGGCACCGCCCATTTCTCCAGCAGCGTCTGGCAGCGGTCGTTTTTCTGCTTTATATCGATCCGGCTCGAAAGCGTATGCGGGATCACGCACAGGTAGGTTGCCCACTCCTTCGCCGGTTCCAGCAGATCGCCGTCAATCACCGGCAGCGCCGACGCACTGGTGGATTCTGCGGCGGTCCGCGCGGCCGTCACCACGCTTTCCGGATCCCCGAAGGTTACCTGCGCGTCCGGATACAGCCGCCGCAGGCGACCGGCGATCTCCACCAGTGCCGGATGTACCGGCATATGATCGGTAGCATCAAAAAGCGCCACCACCGGCAGCGGCGTGCGCGCCCGTTCGCGTTCGACAGCCGAACGCAGCGTCCCATCCAATTCATCATCGGACAGGCCGCCGAGCATAGGCCGTACCCCGCGGACAAAAAAGTCCCCATAGCCGCCAAGATCCGCCAGTTTGAAGGTCAGGCATTCGCTCCCGTCCGGTGCGCGCCACCGGAAAAATGCCGGCGTGGTATGCTCATTCGTACCGCGGCCGACCACCGCCTGCCGGATTCCGAAACCGGCAAGGATCTGCGGCATCTGCGCGGTGTGGCCAAAGCAGTCGCACAGGTATCCGTTTCTGACCGGCTCTCCCCCGAACTGCCGTGCCACCGCACAGCCCGCCTGCAGGTTGCGGATCAGGCTCTCCCCGGAAACCAGAAATTCATCCGGCATACAGTACCACGGCCCTACCCGAAGCCGTCCCTGACCGATATATTTTTCCAGTTCCGGCCGCTTTTCCGGCCGGATTTCGAGATAATCCTCCAGTGTGAGCGTATTCCCGTCCAGCAGGAACACCAGCTCCTCTTCCCGTTCGAGAACGACAAGCAGTTCATCCAGAATATCCACCAGCCGGAAACGGAATTCTTGGAATGTCCGGTACCATTCCCGGTCCCAGTGGGTACCTGAAACCAAAATTATCTGCAGCTGCGGCATGCCATTCGCCTCTTTCCCGGGAATCACCCCAAATTGTTGGGCGTAACCATCAGATGATACTGATTGAAATGCCCCATCCACAAATCTTCCACCCGTTCCCTGCCATCAAAGGTCAGCCGCTCGGGCTCCAGCTCCTCAATCCGCCCAAGTTCTCCCCGCAGGTAGGCGCTCACCCGTGCCGCCGTCGTCTTCAGCCGAGCCTCCAGCCCGCCGTAGCGCAGGTCTAGCACCTCCCAGCCAAACGGTTTGTTCCACGCAGCCCATTCCTGCGCATGCTTTGCGTGCAGCGCTTCCACCTTCTCCAGCACCGCCGGCAATTCCGTATGTGCCAGCTCGTCCAGTCTCGCCCGGTCGGAGGCGTCATAGGCCGCTTTCAGCCGCAGGCCCAGCTTCGCCTTGCTCCCGAGTACGTCGCACAACCGGATTACCAGCGCAAACAGGCCGCGGCAGCTCTCCGGCATCGGCTGGCCGCAGCGCGCCTCCAGCTCGCCGCGCACGGCCGCGTAGTGCTCCTCCAGAGGGATCGGCTCCGCATTCCGGTCAAACAGGCCGAGCAACGGATCCTGCCACAACAGATATTTCGAGGGGTTCTGCGGCTCAAGCGGCGCCAGCGACGCATCCAGGCAGTCCAGACGGCAAAGCGAAGCCCATGCCGTTTCCTCCAGCCCGGTGAACATCCGTATGCGCTCCGCCATATGCGCCGCATCCGGCGCCGCATGGTACATATGCTCTGCATATCTCACCAGCCCAGGCAGCACAGACAGATACATGCATTCGCCGCCGTTGTCGTTCCATATACAGGCAAACGCCTCCTGCACACCCTCCGCTTTGCATGCCCGCATGGCCGCTTCGGTGGCCTTCACGGTATGGTTGTAATTCTGCACCATCGCGCCGGTCCACGTGCAGATGCCGCCGCCGAACACCGGCAAATGCCCCAGCTTCTTATGCCAGCCGATATAGGTGTGGTAAAACGCCTCTTCCTGATGATAATAATCCCAGTAAATCAGATCGATTCCTTCCGGAACCAGATGCCGCGCTTCATCCGGCAGCTGTACATCCGGGTCATAGTAGCCGCCGCCGTCTACATACATCCGGAACACCATATCGCCCCACATCATCGGCTGGAGCCCCAGGCTATCGGTGATCGCTTTCACCCGCCCGATATGTGCCTGCATCAGCTCGAACCGGGTATGGTAGCCATATTTGTCGAGATGCCGCCCCAGTCCCAGCGTATGCGCCTCATCCATACCGATATGGATCCGCCTGGTGCGCACCGCAGATGAGACCGACCGGAGCATGCGCTCGAGCAGCGCATACGTCTCCTCCTGCCCTACCATCAGTACCTCGTCCGTATCCCGGTACGGGGTCGCTGCGTTCCATTTCAGGAACTGCTCCATATGGGCGAGGGTCTGGATACAGGGAATGAATTCCACGCCGAGCGCCGCGGCATAATCGTCGATCTCCCGCAGCTGTGCGATCGAATACCGACCGCGCAGGTAACCAAAATACGGTTCCCCCTCCACCTCGTAGGTGTCCTCGGTGTACAGCAGCAGCGTGTTCAGGCCCATTACCGCCATCTGCCGCAGGAAGTATTTTACCGCGTCAACCGTCAAAACCGCGTTGCGGGAACAGTCAAACATCGCGCCGCTCTTTTCCAGCTGCCGCGTCTCCTGCACCGTGTACACGGTCGCCTCACGTTCAAGTGCGTCCGCGAGCAGCCGCAGCGCGCGCAGCAGCGCAGGGATATCGCGGTATTCCACCCGCGCGGATCCATCCTGCATCTCCACTTGCAGCGTATACGCTCCGCCGGCCAGCCGGGTCAGCCGCACAGGCATGCCGTCGGCTGCCTGTGTCAGGCCGAGTTCCTCTGTTGTGAGCCGGATGCCGGTTTCTTCCGCCGTACCCGCACCGATGATCTGTATGTTCTTCATTTCTGCCCCATTCCTTCCTGATTCCGGACGCTGTGCCGCACCGTCCCGTCAGCCGCCCCTATGCCGATTCATTGCATACCATGTATTGACCCAGTGGATCGCCAGCCCATATCCCGCCGGCAGCACCTTGGCTTCCAGCAGGCCGCGCAGCTTTTTCTGCTCAGCAGAATGAAAAGCTGGCGGAAAATTCGCGTAAGTGATGAACGCTTCATCGCCCAGCGCCTCCGGCGGCGCGGTTTCGCAGCCAACATTCACCGCACAGCCGTTGCGCCGCGCGGCCTCGATCAGATACTCCGCAATGCCCATCTGATCCGCCGCATTCGCGCGGTACGCCATGATTGAGATCGACTGGCAGGCGGTTGTAACCACATCCGCCATGAGTACCTCGTCGCCGTCTTCATCCACCGCTACCTGGCTGTCGTCATACCACGCCGACACGTCCATTTCCAGCCGCAGGCCGTACCGGTCACACAGCCCGCGTGCGTGGAGCAGAAACCGCCGCAGCTGCGAACGGTATCTGCGGTAATCGTCGCTCATATCCGGCTCAATATCCAGATGCACGCCGGAAAAACGTTCCGGCGCGGGCACCTGCGTATTATAGGCCGCAACCCCCTCGATGTAAGCGGTAATCTCCGGATAACCGCGTCCGTCCGCGAACCAGGAGAGCACCTCTTTCCCGCCGTGGCCCAGCAGAGCGCTCACCCGCATGCCGGCCGCCGTACAGCGGCCGATGAATGCGGCAACCTGTTCGAGCGACGCCTGTCCCGCCCGCGGCTGGCTTCCCCACGGCGGCATCCTGCCCGGATCCGATGCCAGGTAAACCTCACTGACATGCTCCTTCTTCAGCATGTCCAGCGCCTCCTGCGCCGTCAGGCCGGTCCCGGCATCCGGCCGCGCCAACAGGTCTAGATCCCACCACCAGACAGCCAAAGTTATCGCTTCGCCGTCCTCCCGCACGCCGAGAAGCGGGCCGTGATATTCTTTATGCATTTGTGAATCCGTCCCTTCCGGCAGCACCCCTTTTTCCTGAAAAGGGAGGCGTCCGCACGGACGCCTCCCCACGGTGCGCTGTTACGGTTTTGTGGTCATGATGGTATAGAACGGCACCGCATGATGAATGGCAATGCCAAAGGAAGCGCATCCCGATGCATCCAGCAGCTCCCGCAGCTGGTTCTGCTGGTCGATCAGATAGGCCGCGCCCATAGGCCAATAGGTGATGCTCCGCTCACCCGCCGGCATCTCACTGGCGTCGCCGGTTTCCGCGCCCAGAATCAGCTGGCAACCGTTTTTCGCCGCAAAGGAAAGCTCCGGCTGGCCCAGCTCATACTGCCCCTGCGCGGTGCGCCGATACGACATCAGCGTCAGCTGGCGGCACTGTTTGGTGAAGATGTCCAGGATGCTGACGTACTCGCCGTTCTCATCGTACGCCTTCCACTCTTCCTTCAGGAACGCGTTGATATCGAAGGTCAGTTCCACACCATAAAAGTCGCAGTATTTGCGCATGCGGATCAGATAATCGGCGCAGTCCTGCAGATTCGTCTGCAGGCCGTCTCCGCCGTTTTCCCAGTCCGGTTCAAGATCGATATGCACGCCGTACAGCTTTTCATCCTCACCCGAAGCCCGGGAGTTGAAATCCGCCACCAGACGCACCCAGCGCTTGGTTGCGCGGTATTCCTGTGTTTCGTCATCCCTGCGCGCCCACTGCACATAGGCATTGTCCACCATCACGGTCAGCATCGCCACGCGGATGCCGTATTTCGCGCACTTTTTCACAAAGCCGCGCAGCTCCATCTCGCTGACGAAGCCTTCCTTCAGCTCTCCTTTATTGGCGATCTGCGACTCCAGATCCATGTAGTACTGCATACCCAGATAAATCTCGGTCACACCGTTCTGGATGAGCATATCCAGCAGCATGTCGCTGCTCATATCGCTGTCCGGCGAGGTGCCCTTGATCATGCGGCAGTCCCACACCCACATGCCTACCGCCGGTTGCCCCGCGGCATCGTCTGTCTTCCGGAAAGTCAGCTTTTCTCCCTTGTACACGCTGCCGGGCACAAAGTCCGGGTCGCCCGACTGCACCGGCGCCACCGAAAAGCCCTCCGGAATAACGAGTTGGTCAAGCGGCGGGGTGGAGATATCGTACGAGGGCTGGCCGCCTGGGCGGGGAGCCGGCTGCGAGGATTCCTCCCCTCCGGCGCTTTCCGGCCCGGAAGAGGTTACAGAACTGTCCGTTTCCCCCTCACTGGGCGTTTTCTCCTGCTGGCAGCCGGCTGCCAGCAGCATGCATACAGCCACCGTCAGAGCGGCCACACGTTTGAAAATGATTCCGACGCATCGGTTCATATGTTCTTTCCTTTCCCGAATGCCGATGGTTTACGGTTGGACGGTGTTCACCGGCTCACTGTTTATGTTTCTTTTTTCTCACCAGCACTACCGTCAGAACGATCGCTCCTGCCACAACCACCACGCCCGCAGCTGCCAGTGCTACCGTATAGCCAACCGGCCAGCCTTCCGTATGCGCGGCGTCGGAGGAATCCTCCCGGCCGCTGTCCGTGGGCCTGCCGGCCTCCATCGTGGTTCCTGCAGGCGTCGACGATGTACTGTCCGGTTCCTCCGGATCCGCAGGACTGGTCGGATCCGTCGGTGCGGGCGGCGCCGTCGTCTCTTCCTGTTTGGTGGGATAGGTTTCCGCGCCAGCCTGCGCGCCTTCGACAAAGGCAAATTCCCGTATGGTCACCGAATCGCCCCCGAGATAGACCGCGATATGCTGAAATTTGTCAAACCCGTCGTAGAAGAAGTCGCCCGGATCCAGCACCCCTTTATAGGTGCCTCCCGGAAGGGTCGCACCCATTTCACCGGTTCCCTCGATGCCAATGGATTCCGCCAGGTATTTGGTGAAAAGGAATTCGCGGTTGCCGTTGGGATACACGTCCTCTTCAAGATCCCGGATAAACCCGATGTTGATGGTGATTTCGTCCCCCTCCGCGGTAAAATCATACGCGATCATCTGTCCGGGATGGTAGGTCATATTAAAATAGTTTACCGCGTTGCCGCCGTCCTGTGTGGGCGACGATTTCAGCTTCCAGCCATCCGCTACCTTTACCGGGGTCATGGTGCTTTCGCTCGACCACTCCTCCTCCGGCAGCATATTCCCCACGACCGTTTTGGCCGATACGGGCATTATCGCCATGGCGCCTGCGACCGCCGCCGCCAACACCATGCACGCCAGTTTCCTGCTCTTCATTCTCCGCTCCGCCTTTCTTCGGGCCGCCGCTTACCGCGGCCCGGCTTTTCCGGCGCCCCCTACGGGAGGCGCCGGCCAACCCGTCTGTCAGCCCTTTTTCCGACTCAGCAGCAGCGCACCCGCTGCCAGAACCGTCAGTCCGGCCGCCGCCACCGGCAGCGCCGAACCGGTCGCCGGCTTATCGCCGCCGTCGTCCTTGCCGTCGTCGGGCTTATCCACGCCCGCTTCCACGCCGGTGACAAACGCCAGCTCGCGGAAGGTCATCGTGGTTCCACCCATATACACGCCGATATGCTGGAACTTATCAAAGCCGTCGAAGCCCTCAAATACCTCGCTGAGATCCAGTACGCCCTTATAGGTGCCCGCCGGCAGGGAGGTCTTTTCGGTGCCGACCGTGGCGATCCCGTGCTGCGCCGCAATCGCCTTGCTCAGGCAGTAATCCGGTGCGCCGCCCGGATACTCGCTGTCCTGCAGCCCGCGCACAAAAGACATATTGATGGTCGCATTGCCGCTGGCGATGGTGAAATCGTACGCGAGCAGCCAGCCCTCTTTATAGGTGGTGCCGAAATAGCCGATAGCGTTTCCGCCTTCCGTGCCCTCGGCAGCCTTCAGGATCCAGCCGTTCTCCGCGGCCTCCGGCACCAAGGTGCTTTCACCCGACCATCCGCTGGCCTGCGGCAGGAGATTGAACTGCACTTTTTTGCCTTCGGGTTCCGGCTCAGGCCCGGGATCCGGGGTGGTTTCGGTAACCTTTTCTTTCAGGGTGACGAGCGAGAAGGTATCGAACTCCACGCTGCCGCCGAAAATCACCAGATGCAGCTTCTCAAACGCCTCGAGCGGCGTCTTGTACAGCGTGCCGGTCAGCGGCAGCAGTCCGCTGTGCGTCCCCGCCTTCAGATCGCCGATTTCCCGGTCGAACATGATCTTGCGCGCCGAATCGTCCATCTGCGCGCCCTCCGCCGGCGTATATGTGAACACCCCATCCATATATATCTGAGCGGTATCCTTCACCGTGAACGAAAACTGCAGGTACTGTGCATCGCCGCACGATACCGGCGTGTCTTTGCCGAAATCCACATTGTCGCCGTCGGCCGGCTTAGTGGCCGAATCCGGGAT
>CAJKBW010000022.1 GCA_905198295.1 uncultured Oscillospiraceae bacterium
GCCGCTCGCATGCGTAGCTTTTAATGTTGATCCGCTAAAATCCAATGCTTCTCCTATTCTATAACTGGTTTTCTGTGGGGCCGTTTTCCATTGCAGGGATTGCAGCGGAACCCTCATATTTATCGACACCACTTTATATTCGGGAGTCAATTCCAGAGTGATATCTTCAAGTTCGGGCGAAGGCACGTCTAATAAATAGCGGTCAAGGCAGGAAAAATGGGCAAGCCAGTTTCCGTCGCTTGTTTGTGTTAAAGTCCAATCGCCTTCACCACCGGTACCTCCGCCAATCCCCCCAGGGGCTCTTAGAAGGAACGCTTTGGCATGTTTATCGTAAAACGGCCATTCCTCCAATGAAATATTCGGGCAGGCAAGATACATATTTATTGTCTCCAGCATAACTCTTTCAGGAACTTCGAACAACATTCCCTTTTCGTCGTCCCCGCCGGAAACGTGATACTGCTCTCCATAGTTAAAAGAATCATCAAAAAACATACGGGATATCCAAGCAAAAAGCATTAGCGTTTCTTGCTTATTCTCTGTAATCTCTCCGCTATAATTGAAATCTTCCGGCTGCCAACCAGAAAAGCAATCATTCGATACAGGCGTATCACATACAAATGATACCGTGCAATACCACGCCATCACCGTTCGGGCTGCGATACTCAATACCTCCTCATCTGTCCCTTTCCTTTCTTCTGCCGCAGACACAAAAAAACCGCTGCTGATAAATAAGAAAAATGCTGATAATAATAACGCTATGGATTTCCGCATACTTTACTCGCTCCTTAATTTATATTTCCTAGATACGGCAGTCCGCCGCACTGTGATTACGTATATAAAGACCCCTCTCTATATGAAAAACGACGAACCATTTTCTAATTTATTTCAATTACACTTAATATATTGAGTATAGTCAAAGATTTGGGTATACTAAACTGAATCCGGTGATAACATTGATTAGCTACGAACCCTTTTATAACACCCTCTTAAAGAAGGGGATAACAGAGTATCCGTTAATATTTAAAGAGGGATTTTCCGCCAATACCATACACCGGATAAAGCACGGCTGCGACATCAGTACAAAAACAATTGATTCCCTGTGCTATGTATTAGATTGCGAAGTGGCGGATATTATCAAGCATATATAAAGAGTAAAAGCAGACAGGCCGCGGCCTGTCTGCTTTCGTCTATTCCGATGTAATGCCTGCACAGGTACATCGCGGCGGATATTTTCCACTAGCGCATATTCTATTTCCATCCTCTCCGATGAAAGCTAGTCCTCCCTTGTTTCGACGGTCTTTGGAATTTATATAGACAAATTAGACGAAAGCGCTTGACAAGAACAAAGCGCTTTGCTATACTTTGATCGAGCGAAACGATTAGCTCATGGAATACAGAGGGATTGTGAGAAGGTTATGGCAGCAACAATCAAGGATATCGCACGGGCAACCGGGCTTTCGGTGGCCACGGTATCCAAATTTTTAAATGGCGGAAACGTCCTGGAGAAAAACCGGGTGCTTCTTGAACAGGCTATCCGCGAACAGGATTATCATATCAACGAATATGCCCGCGCGCTGAAAACCAATCGGAGCCGGACGGTAGGGTTTATCGTACCAAAGTTTGGCGACGTATTTTCGTCTGAGCTGGCCTCTGAAGCAGTGACCGCTCTGCGGAAACATCAATATTCCCTGTTTGTGTGTGAAAGCCATAACAGCATGGAGGGCGAACGGGAAGCCATCGATTTCCTGGCCTCCAAGCAGGTGGACGGCATCATGGCCACCCTCATCGGCAACGACGGCTGGTATTATAAACAGCTTTTTGGCAAATACCATATCCCGCTGGTGCTTTTTGACCGCAAGCTGGACACCGATATCTGCGATACAGTGGTAATCGACAACGCCGGAGCCGCCTATCAGGCGGTGCGGCAGCTTATTGATGCCGGCCATCGGGAAATCGCCATTGTACGCGGCCCCCGGGGACATTACACAGCCGATCAGCGTTACGAAGGCTATGAGCGTGCCATGCAGGACGCCGGCCTTCCCATCCGCGACGAGTTCGTCCGTGTCGTGGATTACGCCGACACCAATATGTATGATCACGTCAAACAGCTGTTTGCCCTTGATAAACGGCCAACGGCTGTATTCTCCATCAACTACTTCACCACTATGAGCACCATCATGGCTCTCAACGAGCTGGACATTGACGTGCCGCGGGACATTTCCGTTTTTGGCTTCGACAACTATCACCTCTCTCAGATTGTCAAGCCCCGTCTATGGCTCGCCGAACAGCCCCTTGCCCGTATTGCGGAAGAGGGTACTCGTTTGCTGCTGAACCGTATCAATGCCATGGAGTCGGAAGACGATGGCGTATACCGTACCGTGGTGCTTCGGGCAAACATCCTGGAGGGCGATTCCGTCCGGAGGATATAACCCCTTTTTAACCAAAAGCTAAACGATTAGCTTTTTAGTCCTCTATTATCTGTTTCCAAAACATTACAAGGAATATTTTGCTGTAAAAAGAAGAAGTTTTCAAAGAAAATTCATTCAGAATACGGTGCAATAGAGGGATAATCCTCCTTATATGAAAATATGAAACGATTCATTTTATGCTGTGTTACATCCACCGGATGAGTTCCGGAGGATGGGGTACAAATACAGAAAACCATCTGCACATTATTTTAGGAGGTCGTATTATGAAAAGAACTGTTCGGCATACCCTTCGTGTCCTGTCCCTGGCAGCTGCTTCCGCGCTGCTGCTGGCCGGCTGCAGCGGCGGCGGTGACGCCTCCGAAGGCGGCGATTCGGCCGGAAGCGTAACGCTGAAGATCTGGGTCCAGTCTACCAACCAGCCGGAATATTTCCAGTGGGTCAAGGAGGAATTTGAAAGCCAGAACGAGGGGATCAAGCTGAAAATCGAGCCGCAGGCACAAGGCTCACTGGGCGACAGCCTGGACGTCACCCTCGGCGGAGACGATGCGCCGGACATCGTGGCTACCTGGGGCGGTCTGGTCGCTTCCAAGCTGTACAAAGGTAATCGTATTATTGAAATCAGCGATGTGATTACCGATGAAGTGGAAAAAAACTTTGTGGAAGCCGCTACCTACAACAAGATGGACGGCGACGGCAAGTATGTCTCCCTGCCGCTGGCGGGTTTTGTCTCCCCGGTCATTTATTACAACAAAACCCAGTTTGATGCCCTGGGACTTAAGGTGCCGACCACTTACGAAGAACTGAAGGATGTGGCGGCAAAGATTCGTGCCGCGTCCAAACAGCCGCTGATTGCCGGTTTTTCCACCTGGCATCTGCCCCACTTCATGCAGGCGATTCACGCCCGCACCATGGCCCCGGAAAACTTCAACAAGCTCATCGGCACCCCGACCGACTATAACCCCTATGAGCAGCCCGGCTTCAAGGAAGGGTTTGACCTTCTGAAGAAATACAACGATGACAAAATTTTCGCGGACAACATCACCGGCTACGACGCCAATATGGCGCAGATGGAATTCATCGCGCAGAACGCACTGATGATGACTTCGCCGTCGCTGGATCTGATGACCCTCAACGATGCCACTAACTTTGAGCTGGGCGCTTTTCTGCTGCCGGCGGGTGAGGTTGATGGCCCGCTCGCAAGCGGCGTGTATTCCGACGTGCTGGCGATCAACGCCAACTCCAAGCATATCCCCGAATGCAAAAAGCTTTTCGAGTTCCTGCTGACCCCGGAAGCGCAGGCCAAGCTGCTGGAATTTGAACTGCTGCCGATCCGCAAGGATGTGGATATCTCTTCTGCGAATCCGGTACTCACGGATGTCATCAAGGCCATCAACGAAGGCGGCGTGAGCGGATTCTATCAGAGCTATTCCGCCTCCGGCATTGACGTACAGCTGCTCAACGCAGGCTCTTCCCTGCTGACGGGAAAATCCGATTCTGCTGCAGCCGCCAAGTTGATTGCTGACTACTACAAATCCAACGTAATGGATAAATGACAACGGCCGCCGGGAGAGACGCCTCTCCCGCATGACTGATCGGGAGGAGAGGTTCTCTTGAAAGGCAATACAGCTTTGCGCCGTCCGCATGGACGGCTCGGCAGCCGGCTGGCACCGTATATCTACATTCTGCCTGCCACATTGTTTATGTTCATCTTTGTGGGTATTCCGATCCTGATGAGCGTATATATGAGCTTTTTCCGGATCGAATCGGTCAATTCTGACTGGACCTTCGCCGGGTTCAGCAATTTCTCCGATGTCTTCACCCGCAACGATTTCGGACCGGCCATGCTGCGCACCCTCGTGCTGGCGGTGTTCAGCGTCATCACGACACTAGGCGGCGGTCTGCTGCTGGCGAACATGGTGGCACATCACAAATGGCTGAATTTCTACCGCTACATCTTCTATGTGCCGACGGTGGTTTCCGCCATTACGATGGGACGGCTGTGGAGCATGATGCTCATGCCCAGCGCCTCCGGTCTGATGAATACCTTTATCCGCAATGTTTTCGGCGTGCAGACACCGGTCAACTGGCTGGGCGATCCCCGGATCACGTTATACGTGGTCATGGGGATCGGCCTGGTCGGCGTCGGCGGCGGCATGACGCTGATCCTGTTTACCACCGCCATCAACGACATCTCTCAGGAAATCCGCGAGGCGGCTATCCTCGACGGCATCAACGGCTGGCAGATGCTGTGGCGGATCACGGTCCCCATGATCTGGCCGGTGATCTCCTCATGGACCATCCTGTCGATCATCGGTTCCTTTAAATCTTTTGAATTCATCTACGCCCTGACCGGCGGCGGACCCGCCGGTTCCACCCAAACCATCGCCATCCTGCTGTACGAAAGCAGCAAGACCAGCAGCAACGGCTATGGCTACAGCGCGGCGATGGGGCTGCTGCTGACCCTGTTTGTCTCCATCTTCTCGCTGGTGTATATGCGCATCTCCAACTACGGCAAGACCCGCCGCGATTGAGAAAGGAGCGGATGAACGAATGAAAGCTAAACCAAAATCCTCCCTGCTCCTGCGCGCGCGGCGTAAATGGTACATAATCCCGCGGGAGCTTTACCTGTGGTTCAACATTTTTCTAATGCTGTTCCCGCTGTATTTCATGGTAATTTCCTCCATGAAAACCAACGCGGAATTTTACAACAGCGCTTTCGCGCTGCCCAAGGAGCCCTGGGAAACCCTCAAGGCCAACATGACTATGGCGTTTACCGGCAAGGTCGGCGGCGTTCAATACACCGGCTTCGGTACCATGCTTTTCAACACCGTTTTCCTGTCGGTGGTATCACTGGTGGTGATGGTGGCCGTGGCATTGCTGGCCGGCTATGCGATGGGCACACGTCAGTTTAAGGGAAAGGCGTTGTTCACCATTTTCCTGCTGACGATTCAGACCGTCCCTTTCTTCGGGTATATCATGCCGATGTACCTGTTTGTCGACAAGCTGGAGCTGACCAATAAACTGCTTGGCGTGGTGCCGGTGTTTGTTGCGGTTTCGCTCCCCTCCACCATCATCCTGATGCAGGGCTTTTTCAGCTCCTTCCCCAAGGCCATTGAGGAGGCCGCGCTCATCGACGGATGCGGCGAGGTGCGCAAGCTCTTCCACATCGTTATCCCGATGGCCAAGGGCGCCATCGCCTCGATGGCTATCATCAATTTCATGGGCTACTGGAATGAGGTGGCCATCTCCACACTGATGCTCACCGACGCGAATCTGCGCACCATCAATATCGGCGTACTCATGACCAATACCCAGACCGGCATCATGAATTATTCCTACGTCTTTGCCCTGCTGGTACTCTCGGCAGTCCCCAACTTCATCTTCTTCACCATTTTCCAGAAAAGCATCATCGGCGGCATTTCGCTGGGCGGTGTAAAAGGATAAACCTCTTTAAGGAAGAAAGGAATCGGAGTGCATGAAAACAAGGCTGATGAGTCTGGTGCTGACCGCTGCACTGCTGACAGCGACAATATTCGGCACCGGCGTGATCCCTTCTGCAGCAGACGGTCCGTCCGGCGACACCTATGTGTACATACCGGTGAAGGATCTGACCAATGCCTCCCGCTACAGCGGGTCAACCATCGCGGAAAACTTTCTCGACACCTCCATCGGCGGCACCGACGCCTGCGGCAACAAAACCCTGTTGCTGCAGAACGATGGTGACGCGGTAGAATACGATTTCGACCTGGATGACGGCGTGAGTGCCGCCGTCCTGAAAGTGCACGCCAAACACGCGGTTGTTTCGGTAAAAGCCGCCGGCGGTGAATGGCGGACGCTGACCGCCAAAAACGGTTCTCCTGCCGATCGCGGCGTCAATCTTTTCGATTTGACGACAGCCGATGCACTGGCCTCGACCGACAAACAATTCACCGTGCGCGTGAGTTTCGGCGGACAGGCCGTTGTGCTCAACGGGCTGATTGTACAGGCCGAACAGCCGGAGCTGACCGGCTCGTACATGCTCGAGCCGCTGGGCGAAAGCTTCCTGCGCGAGCTGTACGACATCTCCGCCGGTGCAACCCGGTATTTTGCCGATGGGACTGTTCCCACCGTCTATCTGCACCCGAACGAATACGTGACCTTCCGCTTCGATTATGCCGATAACGTAACCGGCCTGACCTATCAGTACGGCATCGCCGGAAGCACTCCTCTGACCGGCGAGGTCAGCACCGATGGCTCGGCGTGGACCGCACTGCCCGCGGACAGCGGACGGATTCAGGATGTGGTCGACCTGCCGGAAGGGAACATTTTTTACCTGCGTTTCACCGCCAGGGACGGCGAAACCTTCCTCAAAACCCTGTCTTTGATCCCCTCCTATGCCTCCATTGATGCCGGACGGGATCTGTATCTGCCGCTGAACTCTCTCGCAAGCGCCACCCGCTATGGCGGCGACGGAATTGCGGAGAACTACAACGACGCCTTTGACGGCGGCGATGCCAATCGCGTGGACAACAAGACCCTGCTGCTCCAGCAGCCGGGCGACTTCGTGGAATATGATCTGGATCTGGCCGATGACGTGGACAGCGCGCTGCTCAAGCTGTATATCACCAGCGGCCTCGTGGAGGTCAAGCCGGAAGGCGGCGAGTTCACTGCGCTGACCGCGAAAAACGGCAGTGGCTTCAACCGCGGTGTGGCGATTTATGCGTTGGATGAAACCAATGCGCTCTCCGGGGAAGGCCGGCGCTTTACGCTGCGCATCCGTTATGACGGCGCTACGGTCGTGCTCAACTCCCTGCTGCTGCAGACCGAAGAGAACGAGCTCTCCGCCGCTTACGAGCTGCAGCCTCTGGGCGAAAGCTACCTGCGCGTGCTGAACGATGTTTCCGCCGGCACAACCCGGTATTTTGCGGATGGTAATGTGCCGACTGTATTCCTGCACAACGGTGAGCATGTGACCTTCCGTTTCAATTACGACGACAGTGCGCAGGGCTTCACCTATACCTTCAGCGGACTGGGCGCAGCCCTGACCGCCGAGGTCAGCCCGGACGGCAGCACGTGGACCGCACTGCCCGGTGAAAGCGGGCAGCTTCAGGATACGGCCGCGCCGGGAGAAGGCAATGTATTCTACCTGCGCTTCACAGCAAACGTGGGCGATGCCTTCCTGAAAACCCTGCAGATTATCCCCCAGTACGCGGCTGTACCGGTGGGCAGCACCTGGTACTCTCCGGTGTTTGATCTGTCGAACACCTCGGCCCACGGCGGGAATATTACTGAAAATTTCTTGGATTCCTATTCCGGCGGTGACGATGCGCTCGTTAACAACAAAACCCTGCTGCTGGGGGACGCGGGCGCATATGTTGAATACCGCTTTGACCCTGACGACGCAATCACTTCTGCGCAGCTCAAGCTGTACATCAAGGATGCCGTGGTATCGGTCAAGCCGAAGGGCGGCGAATATACCGTGCTCACGGCCCGCAACGATCAGGGCGGCAGCTTTAACCGCAATGTAGCCATCTACGACCTGAACACCGACAATGCCCTGTCCCGCGACGACCGGCGCTTCACTCTGCGCATCGAGAGCGCGGCAGGCTCTACGGTGCTCCAGTCAATGGCGATTGTGGCAGCGGAGCCCGAGCTCGCGGATGCCTATACTCTGGACCCGCTGGGGGAAAGCTATCTGCAGAACCTGTACACCATTTCACAGGGGGCAAGCCGGTACTTTCTCGATGGCACCGAACCGACCGTATTCCTGCACACCGGCGAATCGGCTGTCTTCCATTTCAATTTCACCGACGAGGCGCTGGGCTTCCAGTACGCCTACACGCAGGCCGGTGCGGAACTCAAGGCGGAAATCAGCGCGGACGGCGCCGCATGGCATCCTCTTCCCGCCGGCGGCAGAATCGAGGAAGCAATGGAGCTGCCGCGCAGCCGGGCGTTCTACATCCGGTTCACTGCGGAGATAGGCGATGCCTTCCTCAAGGGACTGACCATTACGCCGGTTTTCCGTACGGTTGAGGAAAAAAACTACGTCTATCTGCCGGTTAAGGATCTCTCCAACGCCGACCGTTTCGGCGGCAGCATTGTGGAGGGCTACACCGATGCTTTCACCGGCGGCGAGGATGACAAGGTGGACAACAAAACCCTGCTGCTGCAAAGCGCAGGAGATTATGTGGAATACGATTTCGATCTGCCGGACACCATAGACTCCGCCCTTTTGAAAATCTATATGAAGGACGGTGTGGTCTCGGTCAAACCGGAAGGCGGCGAATATACAGCTCTTAAGGCACGCAATGACCAGGGCGGCCGTTTTGACCGCGGCGTAGCAATCTATGACCTGACGGCCGACAATGCCCTGTCGGCATCTAGCCGGAAATTCACCGTGCGCATTGCCTGCAACGGCACCGACGCTGTGGTGGTCAACGGCGTGCTGCTGGATGCACAGGATGCAGAAATCCGTTCCGGCCGCTATACCCTGGATCCTCTGGGAGAGAGCTTCCTGCAGGGGCTGTGGGATCTGTCCCAGGATACCAGCCGTTATTTCTATAACAGTTCCATTCCTACCGTGTTTATCAAAAACGGCGGACAGGTCACCTTCCGGCTGCATTTTGCACCGGGCGGCGGCGGATACACCGTATTCTATCAGACGCAGGGCGCGCAGGCCACCGCCGAGGTCAGCCTTGACGGAAAGACCTGGGTACCGCTCAAGGGAGAACGGGTGGACAAAGCCATTGATATGAGCGGTACCGGCACCTTCTTCCTGCGTTTCTCCGCCAACGACGGGGAAACCTTCCTGCAGACCCTGACCGCCACACGGGAAGAATCCGAGCCGCCGGTACAGACCAATGCCAACCCGAACGTGCCCAAGGATGCGGACTATGTTTATTTCAAGCCCGGCACCGCCGCGGAAGAGAAATACATGTTCGGTCTGGGCGTCGATTACAAGGGCTATTTTGAGAGCACCAACGACGGCATGAGCATCGACGGCTTTGAGGGCGGATACAACGCCTCGCTGCCGAACAATGTCCGTCTGTTCCACGGTAAACAGGTTACCTATGAATTCGATCTGGCGGACGGCCTGCAATCGGCCCGCCTGAAAATCTATGGTCTGGCTGACATGACCTTCTCGGTTTCCACCGACGAAGGCGAAACCTACGATGTCCTGACCACCGACTACCATCCCAACGGCAGCGGCCGCGGCTATTACATTTTTAATCTGGACGAAACCAACGCACTCAAAAATGCGCAGAACAAGTTCAGGCTGCAGATCAAGGGTGCCTACGGCATGCTGTTCGAGCTGATGATCGAAAGCGGCACGCCGGCCATCGACAGAGGCGTACAGTTTGAGGCGCACGGTGAAGACGGCATGCGCTATCTGGAGGCCTCCTCCGGCCTGCGCACCTACTTTGCCTATGAGGCGTTCCCGAACTACTATCTCGACGGGGAAGGCAGCCTGCTGTTCAAACTCCCCTTCGCTGACGGCGTGGATACCGCCCGGCTGTATGCCACCTATTCCGGCGGCGTGAAAATTGACATCTCCACCCGTCCGGACGGCGGTTTCGAGAACCTGCTGACCTCGCAGCTCGGCAGTTCCGGCACCCCGCCCACCAACGTCTTCGATCTGTCCGCCTATCTGCGGGGCAGCCGTACCCTGTATATCCGGGTGACCGGCACGGCCGAAGGCGGATTTGTGGATTCGCTCGGCGTAGCCGTGACATCAAAAGATGTGGCCGAGGGCGGCTTCACCGCCTTCAGCGGCGCGGAAGCGGATTACCTGTACAGCATACTCAACAACGACCGCGGCATCGGTTCCTCCATGCGGCAGACGGCAAGCCTCAGCAAGGTGCGGGGTGTGGATGTCGGCGGCGAAATCGTGTACAAGTTCGACCTGCCGAACGATGTCAACGGCGTTGACGTGGTCATCGATGCACAGGGCAAATACGACCTGACGGCGTCGACCGACGGCGAAAACTTCTCCACCGTCACCAACGTCGGCAAGGCGACCGACGCCATCCGTATCCAGGATGTCCTGACTAACAGTACCGACAAGGTGCTGTACCTGAAAATCCGCAACACCTCGGCCTCCGACATCCTGCTGCTGTACAGCCTGAAATTTTCCACCAAGGGCGTGCCGGAACCGTACGCCCGTCCCCAAACCCCGGATTTTGATTACGGCAAGACCCTTCCCGACAGCTTCCCGACCGTAGAAAAGCTGCAGAAGCCGCAGGAACCCGAAGCGACCCGCTCCACCGTCACGACCGGCGGTTTTCCCTGGCTGTGGATGGGCATCGGCGGCGGCGTGGTAATCCTGGCGGCCGGCGGCCTGACGGTGCTGCTGCTCGTACGCCGCAGCAAACGCAAAGGCAAGACAGAAGGTAAGGCGTAAAAGCGTCAGAAAGGCAGATGCATATGAAAAAACCGATTTCCGCCGCTCTGGCGGTACTCACGGCCGCCTCGCTGATCGCCGTCTCGTTTTCCGGGTGCGGCAAGGAAAAGGTGCCTGAACGCGAAGTGATCACCCGCCCGGTGGCGGAAAACAATATCGACGTTTCGGGCAAGGTGGCTATCCCCAAACCGGCGCAGGAAACCTCCAAAACCATCCAGTGGATCAACATGGATGCGTTCAGCAATGCGGATCTGATGATGATGACCACCCTGCAGGGCAATGTCAACCGGGTGCAGCCGAGCATGTACATCATCCATGACGAGATGGTGGAGGGACCGGAAAATTTCAACGGCTCCGCCTTCTGGTTTGAGCAGCTCGACACCCTGTATACCGGAGACGAGGCATTCGAGAAGGTCGAATATACCGACCCTTACGAGATGATCCTGCAAAACAAGGACAAAATCAAGGGCGCGGTCATTTACCATGAGCGGCTCAGCGACAACGCGATGGCCAGCCGGGACGGTTATCCGACCCGGTATGGCGATATGGCGCTGCTCAACCTGACGCTGATGATGTGCGGCCAGTATGAAGCTGTGGCGCTCAACTACATCCAGTACAACACCCTCAAGGAGGAATACGGCCTTGAACTGGAGATACTGGGCGATACCACCAAGTTTATGGAAAAGGAAGCCGACGGTTCCTTCTCCGAAGAGCGCGGCAGCCGCGAGGTGTGGATGCGGGTATACAAATACGCGCTGGCCACCTTTGGGGACACGATGAACAAGGAAGCGCTCGGCCATAACGCAGGCTTCCAGGCGGCGGCCTTCGACTACTATGTCGCCAACAAAATTTTTATCTACAACCGCATCTTCGCCGCCGACGCGACCGAGGCGGAACGGCAGATGGAACTGTCCATTCTCAATGTTTCCAAACCCAACACCCCCATCTTCGGCTGCTGGTATCTTCAGGCGGACGAAGGATCACTCGTGCCGCTGCTGACCGAGAATTACAAGTTTGTGGTGGTCAGCTACGAGTCCTTCAACGTCAGCTGGACCAGCGGGCTCCCCTACGAGGAACTGAAGGTGGAGGAAGAGAAAATCACGCTGGATCCCACCAAAAAATACGTAGCGTTCACCTTCTCCGAAGGCGACAACAACTCCTACCTCCAGTACCGTATGCCCACGATGTTCCAGTCTCCTTCGAAGGGCAAATACTCCATCGGGTGGACAATCGCGCCCGCCTGCTGGGATATGAACCCAAACATCATCCGCTATTACCGGCAGAACTGGTCGCAGGGTGACGGGCTGGCCTATCCGGAAGCAGGCGTGGATTATGTGTATCACACCCCGCCGGAGGAATCGCAGGATGAATTCTTCGCGCTCAGCGACGAGTATTTCTCCCGCATCGGCAAAAATGCCATGCGCGTGCTGCAGCCCGATGTCGTGGATCCTCTTCCCTATGCCGAAAAGATGGAAAACCTCAACGCCATTTTCTGCGGCTATCTCGAAACCGGGAACACCAACTACAACAACGACCTGTCCCACTTCCTGTTCCGGGATACGCCGGTGATGCTCAACTACAACGGAAAGGAGGCCACCAATCTCATCCAGGCCGACGGCGGTGCACCGGGCTTCTATGCGATCTCCCTGTACGGCTGGTCGCAGGATCCCTCCACCGTGGAGGCCATCATGGAGACACTCGGTGAGGATTATGTGGCGGTCACGCCCAACCAGCTGGCGGATCTTTACCGGCAGTACTACGGCCGGGAGTTCACCGATGTGACCACCGCCTCCTTCCAGTCCGGCATGACCCGCAGCGAAATGGGCTTTCTGTATAAGGCCACCGATTACAGCGACTATGACGCGGCCGCGGGCAGCCGCATCGCGGACGCGCAGGATTACTTCATCTATCATTTTGATCTGGCCGACGGTGTGAAGGAAGCCAAATTTGATGTTACCGTCAAGGGGGATTATCAGATTGAGGTGTCCTCCGATTACCTGCACTGGACGGTTGTCGCCAAGGGAAAAAGCGAAGACAAAACCACGCTGCGCTTTGACGCCTCCGATCTGATCGAGGAAGGCAAGCCCCTGTACGTCCGTTTCGGTGACCAGACACCGGAAAATACCGACGGTGTGGAACTGTACGCCCTTTATCTGACCACCGACATGGCACAGACAGCGGAAGCCTTTGATATCCGTACGACCGAAGACGGCGCTTATCTGGTGTCCGGCGGAGAGATGACCGAAGAAGGCCGTCAGGGCGAATTTACCTATCTCCTGCCCCTCAGCGCGGATGTGGCCGACGGCGATCTCATGGTGGCTGCGGACGATGTTTCCGCCCAGATTTCCATCGATAATGAAAACTTCACCGATCTGCCGATGCATAAGGTGGGCGCCACCTGGTACGCACGGTTAGACGGTCTGTCCGGAAAGGTATATCTCAAACTCAAGTCGGACGGTCCGGTTTCCCGCGTGCGGTTCAGTCCGACGCCTGATCCGGTGGGGCAGCTGAGTTTCTCCCCGGTAAGCAATTCCGAAACCGCACGTACCCTGCTGAGCCTCGATGAAAACAAAGTGACCGAAACCGGCTTCACTTCCAGCCGCGAGGTTACAGGCGACAACGCGATGGTCTACCGCTTCGTCACCTCGCCGGAGGTCACCGAGGCGCGGCTGATGCTGACCACATCCGGTCTTTATAAGGTATCGGTATCCAACGACGGCGAGAACTATACCGAACTGTACGCAGCAAAGAGCGGGGAAAATCCGCCCAGTCCCAACACGCTGGATATCACCGACTATGCCGCCGGCGGAAAAACCGTATACATGAAGTTTGAGATGTCGGTGCAGCTGACCGGCAAGTCTGCCAAGCTGATCAAGCTGCGGCTGCTGACCAACCTGACCTCCGCCTCCCTGCTGGATAAGCTGGACAAGGAACGGGATCCTGACGCTATGGTACGGGCAGGCACCGAAAACGAGGCCGCTCTGCTGGATGAAAATCTGAACGTAAACAATTTCCTGTACGAAAACACCGCCCGCTGCCTGAATCCCGATCCGGATTCCGCCATCGTCTACAAATACGATACCCGCAGCGACGCCTTCTTCGAGGCGCTCGGCATCGATAAGATGGACGTCAGCAAGCTGCGTATCTCCATGCTCATCGCCAACGCTTACAAGGTCAGCATATCCGGAGACGGACAGAACTGGACTGAAGTGGCGGATTCCAACGATGCAGGCGTACAGTCGGCTTCCAACCAGAAGGTGCTGTCTGTCGCCCTTACCGACGCGATGAAGGATGGCGTGGTGTACGTCAAAATCAGCCGTTCCAGCGCCTATGAGGCGGGAAAAACGCATGACGGGCTCGTCTGGAACACGCAGTTCTATTTCAACTAACCGCCGGCATCAGCGGAATTTCCAAAAAGGAGAACGTCATGGCTTCATACGAAAAATCCTGGGACAGCATCGACTCCCGCCCGCTGCCGGAATGGTATGACGACGCAAAGCTCGGTATCTTTGTTCACTGGGGGCTGTACTCCGTCCCCGCCTACGCGCCAAAACGCTGCGAGGTTGAATCCACAGGGCTGGCCTATTCCGAATGGTATGGCTGGCAGATCGCCCAGAAATACCCGCCCTACTACGACTTCCATAAACGGGTATACGGTGAAAACTTCCGTTATGAAGATTTTGCCGGAATGTGGAAAGCCGAAATGTTTGATCCGGACAAGTGGGTAAAGCTGTTCAAGCGGGCGGGCGCGAAATACCTTGTACTGGTTTCCAAACATCACGACGGCTTCTGCCTGTGGCCCAGCTATTACAGCTGGAACTGGAACAGCGTGGATATCGGCCCGCACCGCGACATCGTCGGCGAGCTGCTGGATGCCGCGGAGAAAAATGGTCTGCGCCGCGGACTGTATTACAGTTTGCTGGAGTGGTTTCATCCGGTGATGAAGGTGGAAGACGCTGCCAAGGCCGACATTCCCCGCTATGCGGTGGAGAAGATGATCCCGCAGATGAAAGAGCTTGTGGAGGCTTACCGCCCGAACCTTCTGTTTACCGACGGCGAATGGTCATACACCAGCGAGCAGTGGCACAGCCTGGATTTCATCACCTGGCTGTATAACGAATCCTCCGTCAGGGATGAGATCGTCATCAACGACCGTTGGGGACGTGATACCCGCGGCCTGCACGGCGGCTACCTCTCCTGTGAATACGGCGAGGTCAACAGCCCGGCCGTGGCGGAACAGGAGGCCCAGCAGAATCTCGGCCGCCGCAAATGGGAAGAAAACCGTAGTATCGGCGCGAGCTTCGGCTACAACCGCAACGAGGATGTTGCCGACTACCTGAGCGAAAGCGAGCTTATCGAGCTGCTGGTGGATACCGTCAGCCGGGGCGGAAACTTGTGCCTGAATGTCGGCCCATGCGCAGACGGCACTATAGCTCCTCTCATCCAGGAACGGCTGACCCAACTCGGTGAATGGATGGATGTCAACGGCGAGGCCATTTACGGCACCCGCGCCGCACGGGAGCTCGTTCTTCCGGAAGGCGTACGCGCCACCCGCAAGGGCCGCACAGTCTACCTGTTCTGTACCGGATATTCTGGTGAAGAGTTCCGGGTATCGGGCGGCGGGTTCATAAACGGCGCAAAGGCGCAGCTGCTTGGCAGCAGTGTGCCGGTCGTCTGCCAGTGTGAGGGAGACACCCTCGTGCTGAAAGCACCACCGCTTACAGCCGGGGAAATGCCCAGCCGCCACATCTGCACTTTTAAAATATCGGGTTAAAAAACGGGCCGCTGTCCAAGACGGCGGCCCGTTTTCCACGGGAGGACAAAACAATATGGAAAGAAAACGACGTGAAGACTGCTTTTTCGGCGTACATTTTGATTTTCACGCCAGCGACGATTCCACCAACATCGGCGCCAATACCACAGAAGAACAGATCCAGTACATGCTGGACACCGTACAGCCCGACTTCGTTCAGTGCGACAGCAAAGGGCATCCGGGAATGACCAGCTTTGAAACCGCCGTCGGTACGAGAGCGCCCGGTTTTGCCAGGGATAACCTGAAGATCTGGCGGGATGTCACCGCACGCGCCGGAATACCGCTGTTCCTGCACTATTCCGGCGTATTTGATATGGCTGCGGTCCGGGTTCACCCGGAATGGGCGATTGTGGATGCCGAGGGTCAGGTCAGCCGTGACTATACCTCACTCCGGGGCGGTTACAGCGACGGGCTGCTGATCCCGCAGCTCAGCGAAGTGATCGACCGCTATGATGTGGACGGCGTGTGGATCGACGGGGAAGCCTGGGCGGTGAATCCGGACTACTCCCCCGCTTTTCTGGCCGCCTTCCGCCGGGATACCGGCTGCCAAACCGTGCCGAAGTCCCCCGACGATCCGGATTACGACGTATACATGGACTACCTGCGGGAAAGCTTCCGGCAGTATCTCCGCCACTATACCGACGCGCTGCACCAAAAGTATCCGCGCTTTCAGATCGCGAGCAACTGGGCATTTTCCACCTATATGCCTGAACCGGTAAGCGCAGGAGTGGATTACCTGTCCGCCGACTACAATCCCATCGACTCCTACAACACCGCCCGCTTTGAATCCCGGTATCTCGCCACCCAGGGAAAACCTTGGGATATCATGGGCTGGAGCTTTATTGTCAGCCCGGTGGAAAACATCCCCTCCACCAAAAGCGCCTGCCAGATCGAGCGGGAGGCCGCCGCACCCCTGTCGCTGGGCGGCGGATTCCAGGTATATATCCAGCAGAACCGCGACGGCTCGCTGGAAAAATGGATGCTGCCGGTGGTAGGCGAAGTGAGCCGTTTCTGCAATGAGCGCCGGGCCAAATGCTTCCGGGCGGAAAATATTCCGCAGACGGCGGTTCTCCTTTCCACCTACAATTTCTATAAAATTGCCCGCCGCGCACTGTTCCCGGACAAGGAGTACATCGCTGCCCGCGGCATCACGCAGGCCCTGCTGGACAATCAGCTGTCGGTTCAGCTGATTTCTGAACATCATTTGAAAGCGGACCTGATGCGGTATCCGGTGCTGGTGCTGCCGGAAACCGCCTGGCTGGAGGAAGAAACGGTGGCGCTGCTGCGCCGCTACATGGAGCAGGGCGGCCATCTGATAGCCGTCGGCCCCTTGGCTGCACAGTATTTTGCCGACGAGGCCGGCGTAAATATGGCGCATCCTTTTACCACGGAAGAACGGCAGCAGCTTGCGCGCTGTCTGACCGTGGAGGATTTGGACAAGGCCGCTGAAACGCTGCCGATTGCGGTCAAGCGCTATCTGGAATTTGACGGCTTTATCACCGGACTGCATGCGCTGAGCTGCGCGGTAACCCCTCTTGAGGGAACCGAGAGTGCAGGCAGTCTGTATGAAGGAAATGCCCCTAAGGGTCCGTGTTCCCCGGCCGCAACCGCTCGGCAGGTTGGAAAAGGCACCTGCACCTGTATCTGGACCAACATCGGGGAAAAATATCTGCTCGCACAGCGGTTCCTGGTCCGCGACTTCCTCGGTGGACTGGTCCGGCAGGTGTTTCGTCCGCTCGTACGGGTGACCGGATCCCATTTCGTGGACGTGAATCTGAGCCGGAACGGCGATGAGCTGCTGATCCATCTGATCAACACCTCCGGCCCGCACGGCAGTGAGCACACCTATATCTACGACGAAATCACGCCGCTTACCGGCCTGACACTCGAGGCGGACTGCCCGTCCCGTCCGGCTGCAGTGGAAGCAGTACCGGCACAGCCGATAGACTGGGAGTGGCACGACGGCGTCCTGCGCGCCCGGCTGGACCGGCTGGACATCTATACCATCCTTTCGGTGCAATAAGCCGAAGTTGTTTGCCTAACCGCCTTATTCTCACGCCCTTTCCCTTTTGGGGCTCCAGCCCATTTTCCGGCAGGCGGTCGGCAGTCCTGGCTATCCGGCAGCAGGATTAAATAACACTGACCATCCCCCAGAGCGGAAAAACGATGCGATATTGTAAAATCTCCCGGCACAGTAAAACCTGTGCCGGGAGATTGTGTTTTGTTTACTGTATGGGAGGAATCATCTCACTCGACCTGTCCCTGCTGCAAATCTCGCAGAGTCACAGCCACGTGTCCCTCTCCCGCTGTCGGAAGCCGGTCGCCGTCCGTATAAATCCGGCCGCCGATCGCCAACGTGCCGTTTTCAATGGACATGGTGGTATACACTCCGGCTGCCGCACGGATTTCCAAACCGCCGGCGGCCAGCGTATGCCCGTTGAGATTAAGATTAGGATAGCAGCCATCAAAAACCAGCGCATCCGTGGTGATATCCGCAGTCAGATAAACCATACTGCCTTCCGGATAATCCGTATCCTGGAGCGCTGCCGCATCCGCCGCCGTATAAATCTCCTGATTCTGATAGGCGGTAAAGAACTGCAATTCGAGGCCGTCCGGTGTAATTTCGACGGGATATTCCTGCACCCCGCCCGGCTGCAGTACTTTTACCGGCGCTCCCTGCAGCGTATAGGCAAACGGCAGTGTACCGTCGCCGTACTGATAGCTGGACACGCGAATCACTGCCTCGCCGGTAAAGCCGTCAAGTACAGGCCGTCCATCAAAACAGGTAATACCCTCGATGCCGCTCGACCAAAGCGTCGTATTCGTTTCTGTGTCCAGAATATCCAGCCGCGCGGCATACTGACCCGCCGCAATCTGCGCAGAAGTATTCAAACTGTCCTGAAACCACGCCAGTACCGTGACGGTATAGCTTACTGCGGCAACCGCAGCTGCCACAAGCAGCGCAGCCGCCCTATTCCAGAACTTTCGCCGCCCGCCCGGGATCCCTTTTGTCTGCATTACGGTTCACCTCCGGAATCCTCGTCCGTTTTTTCATCTCCGATCCGGCTGTCCGCCGCTTCACCGGTCATCTGTGCTTTCAGGCGTTCGAGCTCCTCGCGCATCGCCTGGTTCTTCTGCTGTTCCTCCTCGAGCTTCGCCTGCTGCGCCGCCAGTTCCTCCCGCTGCTCTGCCTTGTACTGCCGCGCCAGCCGCACAAACCGGAACAGCTGCAGTCCGATCAGCACCAGAAACGGAAGCAGGATCACCGTCACGTAGCCCGCCGTCGTCCGCAGAAACTCAAAGAAATATCCCATCTTCGGCAGCCGGAACACATACTTCCCCAGCACTTTGTCCGCCGGCACCGGATACGCGTCGTCCACCCCGGTCGTTGTCCCGTAGGTCACGAATGCCAGCCCGCCTTCATAGGTCGTGATCTCCCGGATTTTGTGGGTGATCACCGAACCGTAATTCGCCGGATCAATCGAACGGAAGGTGATGATGTCCCCCCGCCGCAAGGCTCTCCGGATCCACCTTGCGGCTGACCTCCAGATCCCCCACGGCAAACGTATCCTGCATTGAATCCGACAACACGATATTCGGCTTGAAGCCCAAAAAATCCGCGTCCGCCTTGCCGACCGTGCTCACCGAAATCACCGTGAACACCATCACAAAAACCGCGAAAATCAGCAGCAGTATTGTCAGCACCCTGCCGGCGATGGACAGCGCCTTTTTCATGCCGTATTCTCCTCGTCGTTTTGTTTCCGGATCATTCACAGCTGATCAGAAAGCACCCGTCCTCAGCCTTCTGTGATGCTATTATTCTCCACGATAAACTTCGCATTATTTATGTAGGCAAACTGGTCGGTACATTGCCCCTGAATGCTGTCAAGAGGTGTTGTCGAAACATTGCCGGTCACTTCAATATTTTCTTCCGCAAAGTGATTGCTGTCGGCCAGCTGCAGGCTGCCGGCTACGCCGGCGGCAAAGTTGGAAGAACGGATAAGCCCAGCCGTATTGACATTACCGGTCACGATGGCAGCGTTATATATATGGCCCACGATGCCGCCTGCCGAACTTCCGCCGATAACGTTGCCGGTGTTGCGGTTGCCGCTGACCGTAATAACCGTCTTAAGGGAATAGTCGCTGTCGTTGCCATAGTAACGAATCCAGCCGATCACGCCGCCGGTTCCAAAGGCATCCGCGTTATTCGTAATATCTGCACGGTTGGTGCAGCCGGTCACGCAGCCGTATTCCCGCTGCTCTCCGACAATGCCGCCCACACTAGTACCGCTTCCGGTAACCGGCGCCGTATTCGTGCAGCCATCCACCACCGCCGAGGACAGGCCGACAATGCCGCCCACACCACCCTGCGTACCGGTAACGATCCCGGTGTTCACGCAGTTTTCAATGCGCATTTCCCCGCCTTCGGCTGTATAATAAGCTGCCCCCACTATACCGCCGACGTTCGCACCGGTTCCGCTGATTTCAGCACGGTTGGTGCAGTTAATGACCGTTCCATCCTTAAGCACACGGCCGACAATGCCGCCGTTGCCGCGAACTGCTCTGACTCGGCCGGATACGGTGACGGAATCCACAGTACCGCCGCCAACCAGAAGTCCCACAGCCGCCCCCGCCAGCTCGCTGTCAGGAACATCGATGTTGACATCGGTCAGCCGCAGGTTTTTCACCGTACCGCCGTCGACTACACCGAATAAACCGACCGCATCGTCCGCATCCGCAGCGGTTGTAATGGTCAACCCGGAAATGGTTTTTCCGTTGCCATCAAAAGTACCCGCAAACGCATTTTCACCCGTATACGAGCCGCCAACGCGCGTCCCGCTGCTGATCGGCGCCCATGCTTTTTCGTTCAGATCGATATTCGTCTGCAGCGTAATGGTATACCCCCGGAGTTCTCCTGCATTGATTGCCGCAGCAACACCAGCAAAATCCGCCGCACTGCCGACCGATACCGTTTTTGCAGCATCGTCTTTGTCCAACTGTTCAAAAGCTGTCGCGGATACACCGTCCCACACGCTGATCGGCCACGCCGCATCCGCGTCGTACTGATTGTTGCCGAAACCGTCTTCCTCCCCGGTATGCTGTGCCGCAAGGATGGTCACATCCGCGGTAAAGGTTTTTCCCATAAAGCTGTTGCCCGCGTTTTGATCCATACCGTAAAGCAGTATGAACTGCACGCTGTCACCGTTTTTCAGCAGCGGCAGTTCCAAATTTTCCGCAAAAGTTTCCAGCGTACGCATCGGCCGTTTTTCAAACTTGCCGGTGACCGCACCATCCTTGACCTGTACAAAATCAAACCACAGCGCGTCGGTCAAACCGCCGTCCTTCACCGTGAAATTGAGCTTTACCTTCACCGCGAGGGTACCCGCGTTTTCGACCCTGAGCAGCTTCGCATTGGACTTGCCCGGCTCAAACAGGGTATCGTCAATGATGGGTGAAGCATCCACCTTAAGATCCTGTGCATCGGTTTCAAACTTAAATGGATCGCCGCCGTTGACACCTTCAATCGTGAAGCCGTCGGCACCGTCTGCTGCCAGATCATACGCAAATGCGTTGATCGCCAGCTTGCCTGCCTGAATCTTATTACCGGTATTCGATACACTGTCGGTAAACCATGCAAAAGTGGTGCCGGCAAGCAAAGCCGTGCACGCCAGCAGAGAAACGCCGCCCGCCAGCAGCGCCTTTTTGGTATGGTTCATACTTACTCCTCCTTTTTTCTCCCTGTCAATCAGGCAAATGCGCGATCCGGATTGTTGCGCACCTGAACGGCATCCACCGTCATATCAAAGGTCATTCCGCCGTTTTGATAGGCGTTGCCCGCCTCCTCGCGCATTTTGACCACAGCGGTCAGCGTCCGTGTTTCCCCTGCTGCGAGCGGCACCGCACCTTCGCAGGGATTTTCCCGCGTAAGGGTGTCCGCCGTACCGGCAAACAGCAGCGTATCCCCGTCATAAAGGGCAAAATCCAGCACGCCAAGCAGCGGTCCGGCGGTATTTTCGAGATAAAGCCGGTAATACACATCCGCCGTCCCCTGGTTTTCCACCGTAAAATTCCGGCGTATGCTGTATCCGGGCTCGATATTCATATCTCCCGCGTCGAAAATCACCTTTCCACCGTTAAGCTCAATCTTCACCTGAGCGGTTTCAAAGAGATGCCCCTCCACCGAAACCAGTGAAGCCACCAGCGCATACGTCGTCAGCGCCAGCAAGCCACACAGCACGACAACCGCAGCGATGCTCCGGTGTACCCGCCGGCGCATTTTATCCGGCCTGTTCATGCCGCGCCTCCCCCTTTCTGCGTTTAAAAACAAGAAGCAGGATCAGCAGCAGGGCGGACGCTCCCAACACACTCCACAGCGCCAGTTCCGCTGCAGCACCGGTTTGGGGAGGCGTCAGGCCGCCGTCCTTGACATACCAATGAAAATCAGCCTTGAGCATGGCCGCCTGAAAAGCATTGTCCGCCGACGTATCCAGCGAAACATCCACCCGGTAATAAACCGTGCTTTCGCCCTGTCCGTCCGCCGTCAGCCCGCGGGAAAATTCCTGTCCCTGTATATCCGACAGTTTTCCTTCAGCAATCACTTTGCCGCTCTCCGGATCGGTAACCCGTATCTGCAGCTCATCACCAAGCGCCTTGGTTTCTTCGGTGATCTCCGCCCGGAAATACAGTGGAATATCCTCTGTATGGGAGGCTTTGATGCAAAAATACTGCGTCACATGGTCGCCCGGCAGCAATCCCCGCGCTTCAAAAGGCCGGTTCGCGTCCGGCCGTCCCTGAAACAGGGTGATATAGGCCGCCTGCACGCCGTCCTCATCCTCCGCAGATCCCGCGGCGCGTCCGGCCTGCGCAGCAGGCGCTTTAGCAGCCGGATCAGATGTCCCGCCATGTTCCGGCGCACCTGTTTTCGGCTGGGAGGCACCTTCGCCGATCAGGTTGTCCGGCACAGTAACGGTTGCCTGCGCCGGCGCAAACCAACGCAGATACACATAACGCGCAGCCAGACCGCCTGCGCTCAGCACCAGCAGCACAGCCAGAATGATAATCACAATTCTGAGCCCGGAAGGGCCGTTCCTTTCCTGCGCCTCCATTGCAGCTCACCATCCTCCCCGCGTAATGCCTGTCCGCAGGCATATTTCTGCCCCCTCAGATAACCTTAAGCCCACACTTTACCACATATATATTTTATGATAACACATCTTCCTTGGGCGTGCAATACATCTGCTGCAGAATATCCGCCTTCTTCTCTGTATATTATCCCACCGGCCAACCGCTGTCGGCAAGAAGTCAGGACAAAACTAACGCATACCGGCCCTGCGGAATTTTCCGCAGGGCCGGTATCTTTCGGATAGTTAGGTAAGCATCTGCTCTTCCGCGAGGTATTTGGCAATGGAACGGTGCTGACAGGGTTCGGAACGGTTGGAAATGGTATCGAACTGGTAGCCTGCCGCTTGCAGCTGCTCGATGATCTGCGGCACAGCGTCCCGTGTACTCTGGTTCCGGTCGGTATCATGCATCAGAATTACCGGCTCACGGAGTCCCTTGACCTGCTCCGTCACATTACCAAAAATCTGTTCCGCCGTCAGTAGCCTGGCCGATGCATCGCCCGACGACACGTTCCAGTCGTTATAGACATATCCGCGACGGTGGCTCTCGAGAGCAATGCGCCTTACGATGTCCTTTCCACCAACCGGGATGCTCACCTGATTGCTGCTGCCGCCGGGGAAGCGGAACTGCATCGGCCGCACGCCCGTTTCCTCCTCCACCACGTCAGCAATCCGGTCTAGGTCGGCGAAAAACGCATCCACATCGGTATATACCGTGTTGTAATCGTGCGTATACGTATGCAGGGCGATCTCATGGCCAGCTTCCACAATCTGCCGGTAGTATCCGCGGCATTCGTCGTCTGCCGGACGCACCACGTAAAAAGTCGCCTTCACCCCATACTCTTCCAGAATCTGCAGCAACTCCGGCGTATGATGGCATGGCCCGTCGTCAAAGGTCAGGTATGCCGTACGGACATTTTTGTCCGGCGGCTGCACAGCGGAGGGTGCTGTGGTGGACGGCGGAGGAACGGTAGTCGTGGTTGTGGCCGATGTCGTCGTGGTGGTCGCCGCAGTCGACGGCATTTCGGCACTCACGGTCGTATCCGCGCCGGAGGGCTGCTCCAGTGCGGCCGTACGTTCCGGCACCGCCGTATGGGAAGTTCCGGACGGTACCGCTGCGGGAGGCACAGGCTGCGCGCACCCCGTCAGTCCCAGAAGCACAATCCCCGCAAGCCACGCCGCTGCCCGCTTTCCGCTCATTGTCTTTTTCTTCCCTTCCTCAAGAGGAAATTCCCCTGCTTTTCTCAAGTTAAGAATAGCATAATATTCGGCAAAAAAGCGGATTATGACAAGATTGTGACGGCAGTTTACAAAGTTGTGAACTCTGCGGAAAAAGAATGACAAAATTGTTATTTCCCGTTCTGCACACTGCCGTTACCACGGCATAAACACAGGCCCCGCTGCATAACAGGAGGCGCCAAAACAGGAGAAAATCACCTTTGTCCGACAGCGCTGACGTTTTCCAGCGCTGTTCTTTTCGTCGCGGACAAAGCCTGGGCACACTCGCCGCAAAGCACATTTGAGTCACAGCGAAAAAGCGGCCTGAGCATATGCTCAGACCGCTTTTTGCTTTGTGAATACGCATCGGGCAGAAGCCGCCTGCGGCCGTTGCCCAGCACACGAGGAAATCCGCCGTGCGCTTAAAACTCCAGCTTGCCGGCGATGTAAGCCGTCAGCTGATCGATCGCCACCCGTTCCTGCTGCATGGTATCGCGGTCGCGCACCGTCACGCAGTGGTCTTCCAGCGAATCGAAGTCGAAGGTCACGCAGTACGGCGTCCCGATTTCGTCTTCCCGGCGGTAGCGCTTGCCGATCGAACCGGCGTCGTCATAATCCACCATAAAGTGCTTGGCGAGCAGGTCGTGCACCTTGAGCGCTTCATCGCCGAGCTTTTTGGAGAGCGGCAGCACGGCCGCCTTGAACGGAGCAAGCGCCAGATGCAGGCGGAGCACCACGCGGATGTCGTTCTTCTCGGCATCCACCACTTCCTCATCGTAGGCGTCGCACAGGAAGGCCAGCACCACGCGATCGGCGCCAAGCGACGGCTCGACGACATACGGCACATAATGCTCGCCGGTTTCCTGATCGAAATATTCCAGCTTCTGGCCGGACTGCTTGATGTGCTGGTTCAGGTCGTAGTCGGTGCGGTCGGCGATGCCCCACAGCTCGCCCCAGCCGAACGGGAACAGGAACTCGATATCGGTCGTCCCCTTCGAGTAGAATGCCAGCTCCTCCGGTGAATGATCGCGCAGACGCATATTTTCTTCCCGCACACCGAGGCCCTTCAGCCAGTCGGCGCAGAAGCTGCGCCAATAGTTAAACCAGTCGAGGTCGGTGCCCGGTTTGCAGAAGAATTCCAGTTCCATCTGCTCAAACTCGCGGGTGCGGAAGGTGAAGTTGCCGGGGGTAATTTCGTTGCGGAAGCTCTTGCCCACCTGCGCCACACCGAAGGGCAGCTTTTTACGGGTGGTACGCTGGACATTCTGGAAGTTGACAAAGATGCCCTGCGCGGTTTCCGGGCGCAGATACACTTCGTTTTTCGCGTCCTCGGTAACCCCCTGGAACGTCTTGAACATCAGATTGAACTGCCGGATATCGGTGAAATTTTTGCCGCCGCAGTCCGGACAGGTGATGTCATGCTCCCGGATGAATGCCATCATTTTTTCATTCGACCAGCCGTCGGCAACGGTGCCGTCGAAATCCTCGATCAGCTTATCCGCGCGGTGCCGGCTTTTGCAGTCCTTGCAGTCCATCAGCGGGTCGGAAAAGCCGCCCACATGGCCGGACGCCACCCACACCTGCGGGTTCATCAGGATCGCGCTGTCCAGCCCGACGTTATACGGGCTTTCCTGCACGAATTTTTTCCACCAGGCCTTTTTGACGTTATTTTTCAGTTCCACGCCCAGCGGGCCGTAATCCCAGGTATTCGCCAGGCCGCCGTATATATCGGAACCGGGATAGACAAAACCGCGGCCTTTGCACAGTGCCACGATTTTTTCCATCGTTTTTTCAGCATTATTCATCGCAGTAACCTCCCTCATTCAATCTTATCCAGTTTAATATGCTTACCGGAAATTGTCAATCGTTTCCCCGAAAAACGCACGCGGTTTCCGGCTTTTGGGGCGGTTTTTCAGCCAGCAGCGGGATTTTATCCCGAAAACGGAACGGTTATCCCCCGTAAAACGGCAAACCCCCGGCAGGCCGGAAGCCTGCCGGGGGTTGTTTGCCATTTTACGGAAAAACTCAGCCCAGCTCAGCGAAATACTTGATGGTGCGGACCATCTGGCTGGTGTAGGAGTTCTCGTTGTCGTACCAGGACACAACCTGCACCTGATACAGGCCGTCGCCCATCGAGGTGACCATCGTCTGGGTCGCATCGAACAGCGAGCCATAGCGGATGCCGATCACGTCGCTGGACACGATCTGATCCTCGTTGTAGCCGAAGGATTCGGAAGCCGCAGCCTTCATGGCGGCGTTGATGCCTTCCTTGGTCACGTTATCGCCCTTGACAACTGCCACCAGGATGGTGGTGGAACCGGTCGGAACCGGCACACGCTGCGCGGAGCCGATCAGCTTGCCGTTGAGTTCCGGGATAACCAGGCCGATCGCCTTGGCAGCGCCGGTGCTGTTCGGCACGATGTTCGCGGCGCCGGCACGGGCACGGCGCAGGTCACCCTTGCGGTGCGGGCCGTCCAGGATCATCTGGTCGCCGGTATACGCATGAACGGTGGTCATGATACCGCTCTGAATCGGCGCATAGTCGTTGAGCGCTTTCGCCATCGGCGCCAGGCAGTTGGTGGTGCAGGACGCAGCGGAGATAACCTGATCATTCGCATCCAGAGTCTTCTCGTTGACGCTGAAAACGATGGTCTTCAGGTCGTTGCCCGCCGGAGCGGAGATGACGACCTTCTTGGCGCCGGCCTTGATGTGCGCCATGGACTTTTCCTTGCTGGTGAAGAAACCGGTGCACTCCAGCACCACATCGACGCCCAGCTCGCCCCACGGGAGTTCTTCGGGCTTCGGGTTCTTGTAGATGGTGATCTTCTTGCCGTCCACCGTGATGGAATCCTCGCCGGCTTCCACGGTATGGCCCTCATAACGGCCCTGGGCGGTATCATACTTCAGCAGGTGAGCCAGCATTTCCGGGCTGGTCAGGTCGTTGATCGCCACTACCTCATAGCCCTCGGCACCAAACATCTGCCGGAAAGCCAAACGGCCGATACGGCCAAAACCATTGATTGCCACTTTCACTGCCATAATTCCATTACCTCCAAAGATAATTTTTTGAGTCCGTACCTTATTCTACCCCGTTTTACCGGCTTTTTCAAGAAGTTTGTCAATGAATTAACGACTTGTTTACGACTTTTGTCAAGATCACTAAAAGCACCGATTATTCTATAAAAAAGGGGTATAATAACGCCAAACCAGGCGCACGCCGCCAACTGCAAGGAGCACTATGAACAGCCGTATTATTTCACCCGACAACGATTTTTCGGCCAAAGCGCCGTTTTCCATACAGGAGGGCCGCTGCCGTGAGGCACTCGCCCGTTTTTTCCTTTCCCTGCCGCCGGCCGGGCAGCAGTCCGACGTCCAGCGCGCCGCCTACCGGGCGGCTCTGCGGCTGCTGTACCGGCTGGAAATCCGTTCGGTATTGCAAAATGCCGCACTGCCGCGGCCGCTGCTGATCGGTGACCTGTACGGCATGCTGCGGGAGCTGTTGACCGCCTGCCGCCGACTGCTCGACGGGGCCGGCATCCGTCTGGCGCTGCATATGCCGGAGGTTCTGCCTCCGGTTGCGGCGGGCATTGAGCCGCGGATTACGGCGATGGCAGCGGTTGCCCTTCTGCGCTGTGCGGTACAAACCGGCGCGGCGCACGCCTCCCTCACCGCAACTCCAGAGCAGGTGATGCTGGCCGTCAGCGCGGCGCGCGCCTGGGAACAGCCGGAGGTAAACGCACTTGCCCGGGAAGCCGCGCGGCTGCATCGCGGGGTCTTCACCCACAGCGGGAATATAACCGCCCTGTCCTTTCACGCTGCCGCGCTGCACACCGGCCGCTGGTACATCCCGCCGACCGCCGATGTGCTGCTGCGGGACCCGCTGTCACCGGTGCATATCGGGCTGTGTGACGGTGAACTGGCGCAGGACGAAGTATGAGGAGCGACGGGAAGGCTGCTCCTCTTTTTGTTTTTACCACAAATTTATGGTTGTTTGTCTGCCGGTCAGTCGGCAGCTCCCTTTTGCCCGATGCCAGGCAGCCAGCCCCTTTTGTACGCGCACAAAAGGGGCGAAAAAGCGCCTTTTCCTGCTTATGAGGGCGCGGCTGTCATGCCGCGGCTCAAACCGGGCGAAGATCCACCGGCTGGCCGGCCTTTCACTTTCATGTCCTATCCAAGCGCGAGTATTATAGAACATCCTATATATGGCCTAATCGAGTTGAGACAGGCCGGCCGACACCGGGAAAAGCGCCGTCACGAGTTGACGGCCTCCGTCAGAATCAGGCGGACGAAAACCGCAGGATCACGGGCGTGAACGGGTCTGCAACATGCCGCGTTTAGCGGCAACCTGTCGCACTCGGATGGAGGCGGGGAATCCCTTCATCAAGTCCGCCGGGTGGATAGAAAACGCGTGTTTTGCTTACTTTTTCACGCCCAAAAAAGTAAGTGGCCGCGGACACCTGCGTGATTAGATGCTGTTTTCAGCCCGCGGCCAAACCACCTCATAATGAAGTCGGTGGGCAAATATAAGGATATATTTATTCTTACATATACAAAAAGCCACACGTTTGTAGCAAAATCCACCTTTCCCGTACTATCTATGTTATAAACAATTTATTATCTTCGAAAGGATGAGTGTTAATGAGTCTATTACGCGAACTGTACTATGGAGAACCCCGTATGTTTGAATCGCTCCGGCTGACCAGTCATGCCAGTGAGAAAGTCAACGATCAGATCGACGAAGAAATGCGTCACTGGGAGCATGAGCTGTCTTCCGAAAACTTCGCCCGCCTGAAAGAACTCGAAGAACTTTTTACAAGAGACGACGATGAGCTGCACGCCGAATGTTTCCGTGCAGGTGCAGCCTTCGGTATTCTGCTGATGCAGGACGCGCTCGAGGCCCAAAAGCAATTTATGCCGGAATAAGTCCAGACACTTTATGCGGCGCAATGCGCCGCATCGGAGAACCCCCGGCTGAGGGAACGAGGACGGCTTCACCGTCCTCGGGAAGTTCGCCGCTTAGCGACGAACATTCCACGCAGGAAGCAAAGTTTAAGGCCTCTTTCCTGCGCTTCATTTCCTTAAGTATTTCGCGTCCTGCGGGACGCGACCAAAGGCTTTGCCTTTGGAAACCACGGCCTTTTCAAAAAGGCCGGCGAAAATTTTTATTCTTCTGCTTTTCTCAACACAACAGCCGGGCGATCCTTTTCGATCGCCCGGCTGTTTTTCATTCTTCGCCGTTATCCACCGCAATCGCACATTCAAGCGCCGGCAGATGCAGCACCCGCTCCACAATCACCCCGCCGCCGAGGTTCACCGTGCGATCCGCCCATTCCTCCGGCACCAGCACCGTCCGCTCCTCCCCGGCGCGGTTAACCGCGCACAGCACCCGTGAGGAACCGCTATGCCGCACAAAGCACACCACCTCATCCCCTGACGCGACCGGCGCAAAATCCCCATCCCGGAACACCGGGCACACCTTGCGCAGCCGGCCCAGCCGATGATACCAGTTCAGCAGCGCCCGATCCTCCTGCCCCCACGGGTAACATCCGCGGTTGAACGGATCCCGATAGCCCTCCATCCCCGCCTCATCCCCATAGTACACGCACGGGACGCCCGGCAGGCAGTATTGCAGCGCCGACGCCAGCCGCATCCGCTTCAGCCCGCGCTGCCGCTGCTCGTCGGTAAGCCGCTGCTGCGCCTGCCATTCCCGGCCGCGTCCGTGTGCATCCTCCCCGGCGAGCACCGTCAGCGCTCGCGCGGTATCGTGGGTGCCGATATGGTTCATCAGCAGCCGGATGACCTGCGGCGGATAATTCTCTACGATATCCCCTACTGTGCGGTGGAACGCCGCCGACGGGCCGCCGCACAAAAAGTCCAGTACCGCGCTGCAAAACGGATAATTCATCACGCTGTCCAGCTGCTGTCCGAGCAGGTACCGCCGCCGGTGCCCGTAGCTCTGCTTATTGCTCGCGTCCTCCCACACCTCACCGAGCACCAACGCATCCGGCTTCTCCGCCTTTACCGCGGTGCGCAGTGTCTCCAAAAACGCATCCGGCAGCTCGTCCGCGACATCCAGCCGCCAGCCGCCAGCGCCCTCCCGCAGCCAGTGCCGCGCGACGCCGTCTTCCCCGCAGATAAACGCGAGGAAATCCGGATGCAGTTCATTGACCTCCGGCAGCGTCTTAAATCCCCACCAGCCGGTGTAATCGTCCGGCCAGCGCCGGAAATGATACCATCCCGCATACGGCGAGCCGGGCGACTGGTACGCGCCGATGTCCGGGTAACGCTTTTCCTTATTAAAATACACGCTGTCCGCGCCGGTATGGCTGAATACGCCATCGAGCATCACCCGGATGCCCAGCTGCGCGGCCGCTCCCGTAAGCGAACGGAAGTCCTCTTCCGTGCCGAGCAGCGGATCGATCCGCCGGTAATCAGCGGTATCGTACCGGTGATTCGAATGCGCTTCAAATATCGGGTTGAGGTACAGGCAGGTGACACCCAGCTCCGCCAGCCGGTCCAGCCGCTGTTCAATCCCCTTCAGATCTCCCTGAAAAAAGTCGTTATTGCGGATTTCCCCCTGCGCGTCCGGCCGCCACTCCGGCTGGCCGCCCCAGTCCTCACGCAGGATCCGGCCGGCCGGCTGCTCCGGCTTCGGTTCGCCCGAACGCGCAAATCGGTCCGGGAAAATCTGGTACATTACCCCGCCGGCAAGCCAGTCCGGTGTGACAAAATCCGCCGCATAGCTGGTCAGCTGCCAGCGCGCGCCGCGCGGCGTATCCGACAGGCGCGCCGACGCGTCCGGCTGGCGTTCCAGATATTTACGCCCCTGCGCGGTATCCAGCGCAAAGGCATAAAAGTACAGGCCGGGCGCCGGGGGCGCATAATGACAGTCCCACCACTCGTGCGCGTCCCCTTCCATGCCGGCCCAGAACATTCCCTGCCAGTCATCCATACGGTCGTCGGCTCCCACGATCAGATGGGCTGCCGAACAGCCCAGATGCCGCGGCAGGCAGATGCGGAAAAACACCGGGGTTCTCTCCGCGACGGCGCCGAACGGCGAACGGTATGCGGTATTGCGGGAATCAAACAGCTCCGGCATAAACAGGCGACTTCCCTTCCGGTAAATTATTGACTGAGAAACAGTATACCACGATTTTCCGCCGCCGTCATCCTCTTGCCGGATCGCGGCCGGTATGGTATGATAACAGTCAATCTAGTTTATCCGGCGGGAGGCGCGGCTATGACCATCGTTTTCGTCTGTACCGGCAACACCTGCCGCAGTCCTATGGCTGCGGCACTGATGCGGCAGGTTCTTGACAAGCGCGGCCGGCGCGATATAATGGTAACGAGTGCCGGTCTGGCGGCAGCCGCCGGACAGCCGGCTGCCCGACACGCCGTCGAGGCGATGCGCGAGTGCGGGGCGGATTTATCCGCTCACCGTGCGCGGCCTATCGACGATACGCTGCTGTGCGGCGCCGACTGTTTCGCGGTCATGTCGGCATCCCACGCCGCTGCGCTGGCCGCCTACGGCGTACCGCCGGAGCGCGTCCATGTACTGGCAGCGCAAAGCGGCGGCATCCCCGATCCCTACGGCGGCTCGCTCGACGACTACCGCCGCACGCGGGACATCCTCAAAGACGCCGTCGAGGCGCTCGCCGCGCAGTGTCGGCTCTAAAACGGAACGCGATCCGCAACCCGGATCAGAAAGGCTTGAAAATACTATGGACGACCCCAGTACCAAGCCCCCTGCGGGCATTATGATCACCCCGATGCACGCCGATCATCTCGACGCGCTGGCCGATCTCGAAAGCATGGCGTTCTCCATCCCCTGGTCGTATGACGCACTGGCGGAGGAACTGCAAAATCCGCTGGCGGTGTTTTACGTGGCGGAGGACGTCGATGCCGAATCCGCTGTCGGTTACATCGGCATGCACCATATTCTGGACGAAGGCGCTGTCACCAATATCGTCGTGCACCCCGCCTGCCGCCGGCAGGGCATTGCGGCCTGCCTCATGCAGGAGGTAATCCGCTACGCCGAGGAACACGATATTTCCCGCATCGTCCTCGAAGTGCGCCCCTCCAACGAGGCGGCGATTGCGCTGTACGAAAAGTTCGGCTTTGAACTGGACGGCCGCCGGCCGGGATTTTACGACTCCCCGAAAGAGGATGCACTGCTGTATTCGCTGAAGCTATAAACCCAGGAAATGCGCTGTCCGGCCCGGCCGGCCGGCGTGTTTTTTTGAAATCTGTGTTTTGCTGTAACAAGGATGTGACAACATGAAAATTCTCGCGATCGAGTCATCCTGCGACGAGACGGCCGCCGCGGTTGTCGAAGACGGCCGCCGGATTTTATCGAGCGTAATCGCCTCGCAGGTTGAGGAACACAAAATCTACGGCGGTGTGGTGCCGGAAATCGCCAGCCGCCGCCACACTGAGGCCATCTCCGGCGTGGTGCAGCAAGCACTCGCCGAGGCTGATCTTACCCTCGGCGGCATTGACGCGATCGCCGTTACCGCTGCACCCGGCCTGATCGGCGCGCTGCTGGTCGGCGTCAATTTTGCCAAGGGTCTCGCGATGTCGTCCGGCCTGCCGCTTGTCCCGGTACACCATCTGCGTTCCCACATCGCGGCAAACTACCTCGCTTATCCCGCTCTTCAGCCGCCGTTTTTATGTCTGGTGGTTTCCGGAGGGCACAGCCACATTGTCTTTGTCGAGGGCTACACCCGCTTCCGCGTGCTCGCCCGCACCCGCGACGACGCGGCCGGCGAATGCTTTGATAAGGCCGCCCGCGCAATGGGAATGCCCTACCCCGGCGGCATCCATCTCGACAAAGCCGCTGAGGGCGGCAATCCGCATGCCTTTTCTTTCCCGCACCCCCATGTCGACGGCAACCCGCTCGATTTCAGCTTTTCCGGACTGAAAACCGCGGCACTCAACCTCCTGCACAACGCTGCACAAAAGGGCGAAACCCTCGACACGGCCGATCTGTCCGCCGCCTTCCGCGAGACGGTGGTGGATATCCTGTGCAGTCACTTCTTACAAGCCGCCGAACAGACCGGTGCGCGCACCCTTGTGCTCGCCGGCGGGGTATCCGCCAACTCCCGGCTGCGCGCCCGCATGGAGACGGAATGCGCCGCGCGCGGGTTTACGCTGTGCCGCCCGCCGCTGTCGCTGTGCGGAGACAACGCCGCGATGGTCGGCGCACAGGGCTATTACGAGTTCCAAGCCGGCCATACGGCAGGATGGGACCTGAACGCCTGCGCCACAATGCCCATTGAAAGCGAATTTTCCCGTTGATCCTCCTATTTTTGCAGGATGAAGCTTCGCGATATGCAACATGGCCGATATTTCGTTAAAAAAATTATCAGTTTATTCACAATTTCGATATTCACAAACGCGGCGGGATAGACTATAATAAGAGACGATCGTTTACGGTCAAAAACCGTCAACAAAAACCTTCAGCGGTTTTTTATCAGGAAAGGAGTTCGGATCTATGAATCAGGCACTGACCACCAACAAGTCGGTTCTCGACTGGATCGAAGACAAAATCGCTCTCGTCCAGCCCGACAAGGTCGTTTGGATCACCGGCTGCGAGGAGCAGCTTGAGGAGCTGCGCAAGGAGGCCTGCTCCACCGGCGAGATGATTAAGCTCAACGAGGAGAAGCTGCCCGGCTGCTATCTGCACCGCACCGCTGTCAATGACGTTGCTCGTGTGGAGGGCCGCACCTTCATCTGCTCCGAAAAGGAAGAGGACGCCGGTCCCACCAACAACTGGAAGGCCCCGGCGGAAGCGTACAAGATGCTGTACGACATCGCCCGCGGCAGCTACAAGGGCCGCACGATGTACGTCATCCCCTATTCCATGGGTCCGGTCGGCTCTCCCTTTGCCAAATACGGCATTGAGCTGACCGACTCCATCTATGTCGTGCTGAACATGGCGATCATGACCCGCGTGGGCAAGAATGTGCTCGAAGCCCTGGGTGACAGCGACGACTGGGTGCGCGGCCTGCACTGCAAGTGCCAGATTGATGAGGAAAACCGCTACATTTGCCACTTCCCCCAGGACAACACCATCATCTCGGTCAACTCCGGCTACGGCGGAAACGTGCTGCTGGGCAAAAAGTGCTTTGCGCTGCGCATCGCTTCCAACCTCGGCCGGCAGGAGGGCTGGATGGCGGAGCACATGCTGATCCTCGGCGTCGAGAATCCGCAGGGTGAAGTGAAATACATCGCCGCGGCTTTCCCGTCCGCGTGCGGCAAGACCAACCTCGCCATGCTTATTCCGCCGGAGATGTACCGCAAGAAGGGCTACAAGGTCTGGTGCGTGGGCGACGATATCGCCTGGATGCGCATCGGTGAGGACGGACGTCTGTGGGCGGTCAACCCGGAGAACGGCTTCTTCGGTGTGGCTCCCGGCACCAACGAAAAATCCAACCCGAACGCTCTTGCCTCCACCCGGCAGGGCACCATCTTCACCAACGTTGTCCACAACCTCGACGACAACACCGTGTGGTGGGAAGGCCTCGACAAGAATCCGCCGAAAAACGCGCTCAATTGGAAGGGCGAGAAGTGGGACTGCACCGACGGCTCCAAGGGCGCTCATCCGAACTCCCGTTTCACCGCGCCGGCGAAGAACTGCCCCTGCATCTCCTCCGAGTTCGATTCCGGCAAGGGTGTGCCGATCTCCGCGATCGTGTTCGGCGGCCGCCGTGCGAAGACCGCTCCGCTGGTGTATCAGTCGCGTGACTGGAACAACGGTGTGTTCGTCGGCTCCATCATGGCTTCCGAAACCACCGCTGCTGCGACCGGCGCCGTAGGCGTTGTGCGCCGTGACCCAATGGCCATGCTGCCGTTCTGCGGCTATCACATGGGCGACTACTGGGCGCACTGGCTGGAAATGGGACAGAAGCTCGGTGACAAGGCGCCGAAGATCTTCAACGTCAACTGGTTCCGTCTGGACGACGAAGGCCACTTCATCTGGCCGGGCTTTGGCGACAACCTGCGGGTGCTCGAGTGGATTCTCGCGCGCTGCGAAGGCAAGGCCGACGCTGTCGAAACTGCGATCGGCTATGTGCCGAAGGCCGAGGATATCAACCTTGAGGGTCTGGATCTGAGCCTCGACACCCTGAAGTCCATCCTGGAAGTGGATAAGGATCTCTGGTCCGCTGAGGCGGAAGGCATTGCCGAATTTTATCAGAAGTTCGGCGACAAGCTGCCTGAAGAGCTCAAAAAGCAGCTCGAAGGCCTCAAGGCACGGCTGGCTTAAGTTTATCGATCCCGTCATAAAAAAATCCCCGTCTGCATGAGCAGACGGGGATTTTTTCAGGCGTGAGAAAGGACGCCGCAGGCTTTTTTGCCTGACCCGATCAAACAAAGTCCAGGATCTTTTCGAGCGGCGCGCGCTTTGGCATCACGGCGTCTGTCAGCGGCGCATCCGCGGCCGGATACCCCACCGGCAGCATTGCCACCGGGCGCAGGTGAGCAGGCAGATCCAGCACCCGGCGGCAGGCCTCCTCATCAAACGCCCCTACCCAGCAGGCCGCAAATCCCAGGTCGGCAGCGCACAGCAGCATGTTCTGCATCGCGGCGGAGGTGTCCTGAAAAGCATACAGCTCCAGTCCACGCTGCTGGTACTTCCGCTCAGCTCTCTCGCGGTCCAGCGTGACCACGATCACGGCCGGGACGGCAGCAAACCATTCAGCCGGGTACACCTCCCGTTTCAGGCGGGAGAGCATCGCCGCCGACTGCACGGCATAAAAATGCCACGGCTGTCCGTTGCCTGCGCTCGGCGCATACCGCGCGGCATCCACCAGTTTTTCCAGCGTTTCCTTCTCCACCGGACGATCGGCAAACCGGCGCATACTGCGCCGGAAGCGCACCAGCTGTTGAAATTCCATACATCATTCATCCTTTCCGATCGATTTTCCAGAACCCGGCCGGCAGCTGCCGCACGCGGGCATGCCGTTCGGGATAATCGGGCATAAGGGCATACAGCGTCCGGTAAAATGCGGCAGAGTGGTCCGGATGGCGGAAATGCACCAGTTCGTGCAGCACCACCGCATCGATATCCGCCGGTGCGGCGCCAACCAGCGCCCAGTTGAGGGTGATTTTTCCTTTCGCCATCGTACAGCTGCCCCAACGGCTGGTCATCCAGCGCATATACAGCTCCGGACGCGGAAGGTTCAGCGATGCCGCCAGTGTCAGCATCCGGTCGACCGAAGCTTCAAATACCGGACGGTATCTCTGCTCCACAAAGCAACGAAGCAGGGCGGCCAGCGCGGCGGCGTCCGCCGGATCAGGCAGCGTACCGCAAAGCCTATCGCCGCGGCGTTCCAAATACGCGGCATCCCCTGGTGCCAGCCGAAGAAGGCAGCATTCCCCAAGCAGCCGGATCGTACCGCCATCAGCAGGTGCGTCCGGCTGACGAGCAGCAAGGCGCTTGCGGGTACGGACAATCCATTCAGCGCGCTGCCGCACCAGTTCATCCGCAAAGGCAAGCGGCGAGCGCTGCGGGACAGATACATGCACTGAGCCATCCGGATGTACCCGCAGATTACCATTTTTCACCCGCTTTTTCGTCAGCTCATAGGCAATATCCCCCACTGCTGTGGATACTGTTCGCTGCATGGCTGCCCTTCTTTCCGCTTTGCCGTGTTTCATCGCTATTCTACCACATGGCGGCGCACTGTGCCGCCTTCCTTCGTTCGGAATGGCTTCGGCCGTTCCGGGGTGGTTCAATGTTCTCTCAGCCGTCGGAAAGCTCTGCTTTCCGCTTACGGCGTGA
>CAJKBW010000023.1 GCA_905198295.1 uncultured Oscillospiraceae bacterium
CCCGGCTCTCAAGAGCGCTTTGCTATAATATCAAATTCTTTCCCCTTTGTCAAGCCTTTCACACGAAAAAAATCATCTTTTTTCCCAACTCGGTAAATTCCACGAAAAAAACCACCCATTCGCCGGAATTCTGTCCTCAAACATCGGCAAATGCTTCCAGATGGCTGCAGGCATAGAAAACACAGCCGCGGTCAAACTAAGGGAAGAAAACGTTCCGAAAGGAAAGGAGCGAACCTATGGAAAAAATTCATCTGAGCCGGACAAACAAGCGGCTTTCCAGCCGCCTGCTGCAAACCGTCGCCATCCTTCTGATCAATGCGCTGTTTCTCTGCCTGTTTTCCTTCCAGACCGAGACAGAGGAAGTCCTGTCCAAGATGGGCTCCCGCGGCAGCGAGGTACGCACTATCCAGACCAAGCTGAAAAACTGGGGCTACTTTTTCGACAAGGTGGACGGCATCTATGGAGAAAAGACCCGTGATGCTGTCATATGGTTTCAGAAAAAGAACGGCCTGACGGCAGACGGCATCGCCGGGCCGGCCACGCTGAAGGCGATGGGCATTTACAGTTCCTCTTCTTCCGGTTCCTCAGGCTCCGGTTCGGGCTCCGGCGGCGGAAAATACAGCCAGAGCGACTATAACCTGCTCGCGCGACTGATATCGGCTGAAGCCCGCGGGGAATCGTACACCGGCCAGGTTGCGGTCGGCGCCGTCGTGCTCAATCGGGTAGAGCACCCCTCGTTTCCCAACACCATTTCCGGTGTAGTTTATCAAAAGGGCGCCTTTTCCTGCCTGGACGACGGGCAGTTCAATCAGCCGGTGGCGGAAAGCTGCTACCGCGCCGCGCAGGATGCACTCAACGGCTGGGATCCGTCCGGCGGCGCTATTTATTACTATAATCCGGTCACCGCGACGAATAAATGGATCCGTTCGCGTCCGGTGATTGTGAAGATCGGCAAACATCTCTTCTGCAGCTAAAAACCAAAATGCGGGCCACAAATTGTGGCCCGCATTTTGGTTTTTTATAAAAGCCGTTTTTAAGCCAGCAGCGCTTCCAGAAGCAGCATAAAGGCATTTCCAGTTTTCAGCCGACCGACCGCCTCGGCCGCGTGGACGTCATACCGAGCGATTTCCTCACCGGCAAGAACCAGCGAAATGCTGCCGATCACCTGTCCCTCGTAAACCGGTGCTTCCAGATCCTCGGCCAGTTCGAGCGAGCAGCTCACATTTTTCTCTTGACCCTTTTTAATCAGGAAAGCACTCGGCAGATCGACTGTTGGCGTAACGGTTTCTGCCAGCCCGCGCAGCACCGGAACCGGCGTCAGCGCGGAGGTGTCGATTTCGGGGGTGTAGATGGTGTAATTGGCAAACCCATAGTCGAGCATTTTGCGCGCACCGCCGAAACGCTCGTCGGTAGTTTCGCAGCCCAAAATAACCGCAACCAGCTCCAGACCATCCCGCTGCGCTGTTGCCGACAGGCAGTGCCCCGCCTTGCTGGTGGTGCCGGTTTTCAGCCCGGTCGCCCCGGAATAGTGCCGCACCAGCTTGTTGGTATTGACCAGCTGGGATTTGCCGTCGCGCAGCGTATCCATCCAGATGGTGGTATATTCGGTAATTTTTTTGTGTTTCATCAGTTCCCGCGACATCAGCGCCACATCGTAAGCAGAGGAATAGGCGTCGTCGCTGAGTCCCGAGCAGTCGAGGAAAAGGGTATCGTTCATGCCGAGCTCAGCCGCACGGGTGTTCATCTCGCTGACAAATCCCTCGATTGAACCGCTGATATGCTCGGCCAGTGCCGCGCAGGCGTCGTTCGCGGAAACCACCGCGGCGGCCTTGAGCAGCTCATGCACCGTCATGATCTCGCCTGGCTCCAGCCAGATCTGCGATCCGCCCATCGAAGCCGCCACATCCGAGCAGGTCACTGGATCCTCCAGCGTAATCCGCCCCTGATCCAGCGCCTCCATCACCAGCAGCAGCGTCATGATCTTGGTCACCGACGCAATTGCCAGTTTTTCGTGCGCGTTCTTTTCAAACAGAACGGTGCCGCTTGTCTGATCCATCAGGATCGCTGATTTGCCCCCAACCTCCAGCGCCGCCGCCTCGGTCGGCACCGTGTCAGCCGGCAGCCAGACATCGTCGGCGCTTTCCTGAAGCAATTCCTCCGCCGATTCGCCGGAGCCTTCCTCCGCGATGAGCAACGGGGGTTCTTCCGCGACCGCCCACAGCACATTCGGCAGGAGCAGCGCCAGGCACAGCAGGCAGGCGAGACCTTTTTTCAGCCGTTTCATCCGCACATCATATCCCTTCGTTCAGTCTTGCTGGTACAACATATGCGCGCCGATGGGACAATAGTCGGAAAATCCGGATTTTTGGCCTGTCCTGCAAAAGAAAAACGTGCGGCTCCTGCTATCCTTCATCGGAAATCTGTATAGCGCCGTGCTCTGCTTCGTATTCGTTTAGGTAGCATTGAAGTACGTACTCAATAAGATTATTAAGAGAACGGGTTTCGCAATCGGATAAAACACGCAGTTTTTTGTAGACTGTTTCATTCAGTCGAAGCCCCGTCTGAATTTTGTTTGCCGCCATCGTTATCACCTCTATAACAATATGCTAACAAAAAAACAATTGACAGTCTACTCACAATGTGCTAACATGTTGTTAGCACATGAGCAGTTTTTGAAAAATTTTAGGTTTAAAAACAGGTTTTTTCCTTTTATCCTGCCCACCCTGGCACCAGATTTAGACAAATGTGTCTTATTCTCTATGACCGTACAACTCGTTCCGAGAGCCGAAAGGAGGAGCATCAGATGAAATCGGAGAACCAATCGGGCCGCCGTATCCGGGTTGCCCGAAACATGCACGACCCCAAATGGACGCAGGATGACCTGCTTGCCAAAATGCACATCCGCCATAATATTGTTTTTACCCGGAACGGCATCTCACGCATCGAAACCGGCCAGCGTTATGTCACCGATCTGGAACTGATCGCCTTTGCCGATGTGTTGCAGGTTTCGACCGCCTGGCTGCTGGGCGAAACCATCGATCCTACCCCAAAGAAAAAGTACTGACACCGCAAAACAGGCCGCGTCCGTTAAAACGGACGCGGCCTGCTGCTTACATTTTGCTGCCCTTGGCGCCTTTTGCGCCGCCGAGCGAAACCCCGGCGAGCAGGTTGACATCGTAACTGAAGGTCAGCGCCGCGCGCTGACGCTGCCGCTTGAACGCGAGGGAGAGCATCCGGTCGAGCAGCTCGGCAAACGGCACGCCGGCGGCTTCCCACAGGTAAAATGCGAGCGAACCGGGGATGGTGTTGATCTCGTTGACCCAAAGCTCGCCGGTTTCTCTGTCGTTGAGGAAATCGATGCGGGACACCCCGAGGCAGCCGAGCGCCTGAAAGGTGGCGACTGCCAGCTCCTGTACCCGCCGGGTGAGTTCCTCCGGGATGTCGGCCGGACAGCGCCGCGCAAGGCTGCTCATCCCGCCTTTCGAGCCGGATTTCGCCGACTTGCCCCCGCTCATGTACTTGTCCTGATAGCTCAGGATATCGGTCGCGTTGAGCGGCTCCTCACACACCGAAGCCTGCGCCTCTTCCGCATCGCCGAGTACTGCACAGTTGATCTCCCGCAGATTCTGCACCGCCTTTTCCACCAGTACACGTGAGGAAAACCCGAACGCCGTGTCCAGCGCGGCCTCCAGCGCGGTGCGGTCCTTGGCCTTGGAGATGCCGACCGAGGAACCGAGGTTCACCGGTTTGACAATCAGCGGATACCCAATCTTTTCCTCGATACGCTCCAGCACCGCGCCGCCGTTTTCGGCGTATTCCCTGCCGCCGATCTGGAGAGCGTCGAGCACCGGCAGACCGGCCTGCCGCAGGGCGGCCTTCATCTGGTATTTGTCCATCCCCAGCGCACTTGACGTTACATCACAGGCCGCATATGGGACGTTGAGCATCTCCAGATAGCCCATCAGCGTGCCGTCCTCAACGTTGGTGCCGTGCACCACCGGCAGCGCCGCCTGGAAGGTGTCCACCAGATTGCTCCCGAATTTTTTCATCGGGAAACGCACCAGATCCACCCCGCCGCTGCTCGGCACCAGCAGCACGCGGGTCGCCTTCGCAATACACGCCGGCAGATTTTTGTAGCTTTCGATATCCCCCATGTGCGGGCCGGTGTAAAAGGCGTTGTCCTTACCGATATACAGCGGAATCGGATCGTATTTTTCGCGGTCGAGCGCGCAGAACGCCTGGATGCCCGATATGATGGACACCTCATGCTCCACGCTCCGGCCGCCGAAAAGGACGGCAACCTTGGTTTTCATATGCAGACCATTCCTTTCTCACGCAAATCAGAAATTATCCGGCAGATCGTTTTCGAGCAGCACGGTGCGCATCCCCTCCGCCGGAAGCCCCCGGACAAACGCCAGCCCCTCCTGCAGCGTGTCGGCGACAAACAGCCGCTCCTCCGGAAAACCGGCGGACAGCAGCCCTTCTTTCAGCGGCGGCGCCTGCTTGAACCCGACGAGCACCGCATAGTCGCAGCAGTCCGCTGCATAGGCGCCAAGCTCACGGTTGAGCGCCGCCTGCCGCTCGCCAAGCTCCACCATGCCGGGGGTAACCAGAACCCGCTGCCCGGCAAAGCCCTTGAGCACATCCAGTGCCGCACGGAAACCGGCAGGATTCGCGTTGTAGGCGTCGTCGATGAAACCGCCCGGCAGCAGCTCGAGCCGGTGCTTCACCGGTCGAATCTGCCGCACCGGATACACCAGCGCCTCCAGTCCGATACCCAGCGTATGCGCCACTGCGATACAGCCGGTCAAGTTCTGGATATTATGCGCGCCGAGCAGACGGGTGGAAAACCGTCCGCTCTCCCCGTCCGGCAGGGTGACCGTGAAGGTCGAACCGTTGGGACCCACCGCGGCATCCCCTGCGAGCACCATCGCCCCGGTTTCCGTTGCCGTGCCGTAAGAGATCACCCGGCAGGCCGTCTTATGCTGCCGGATATGCAGGTTGTCGAAATTCAGGAACACCGCGCCGTCAGCGGGAATCGCGTCCGCCAGCTCGAACTTGGTGCGGATGATGTTGTCAATGGTTTTGAAGGTTTCGAGATGCTGCTCGCCGATCGCGGTCAGGATCCCGTATTTCGGCCGCACCAGCTCGCAGATTTCGCGGATATCGCCGGGATTCTTCGCCCCCATCTCGACGATAAAAATCTCGTGATACGGGCGCAGCTGCTCCCGGATAGTCCGCACCACGCCCATCGTGGTATTGTAGCTTTCCGGGGTCATCAGGACATTGTATTTCGAGGACAGCAGCGTGTACAGGAAATTTTTGGCGCTGGTTTTGCCGTAGCTGCCGGTAATACCGATCACCGTCAGTCCGGGCATCGCGCGGAGGATCCGCCGCGCGTCGTTGACGTAGTGCCGCGCGATTCCCTTCTCCACCGGCAGATTGAGGAGATTGGCCACTCCTACCCAGATCCAGACCAGCGAAGCGGTCAGCACGGTGAGCACCGCCCCGATCAGCGAGATTCCGGCGAAATACAGCCCGGTCAGCAGCGCGGCCAGCAGCACCGCCATCGTTACCCACAGGCGCTTGACCCGCGCCGTGATCACCAGCGGCTTTTTGGCCTTTTTCGGCCGGCAGAGGAACGCCGTCACCGCCAGTACGATCATCGCCGCGCCGTACCCGATGCGCTCCGGCGGCACAAACAGCAGCGCTGCCGCTCCCAATGGCAGCAGACGAGCGATAAAGAAAAGCCGTCCCGGATTCTCACGGCACCATTTGCCGTACCGTTCCGGACGGTAGGAATTGAGCTGCAGCATATGGGTAAAATACACCGTCTGCACGACGTAGCACGCCGCACAGGCCAGCAGAAAACAAATGCGAAGCGCCAGGTTCAATCCGGCCGCCCTCCCTGTATCGTCATTCCGCCCGGCAGGACACCGTGCGGCGTTGTTATCCCTTTAAAAATGCGTCCAGCACACGGCTGCACTGGCCCCAGCGCTCAGCGAAGGAAAAATGTCCCGCGCCCTTGAGCACCACCAACCCCGCATCCGGAATGAGCTTTTCCATCTTCTGTCCATCGGTCAGCGGCGTCGCCGTATCGTTTTCTCCCCAGATCAGCAGGGTGGACGCCCGGATCTTCGGCAGATACGCCGACATATCCTCGGCCAGCGCAAGGTTCATGCACTGCTTCATCATCGGGCTGGCGCTGCGGTAATCGGCCGAGCCGGCCCTTCCGCGCAGCCGCTCCACCGCATCGGGAAACAGATGCCGCACGCCGGGCAGCTGCAGCACCCGTTTGGACAGTTTGTAGGTATACACTTTTGCATAATAGCCCGCCCCGTGCCGCGGCTTGATCCCCGCTGCATCGATGAGCACCAGCTTATTTACCCGCAGCGGGCAATTTCCGCGGCCGAGCCATTTGAGGATGATGCGCCCGCCGTTGGAGTGGCCGATCAGCACCGCCTCGGTCAGGCCGAGCGCCGCAGCAAAATCAGCGGCAAAATCGGCATATTTCCCCGCGTCCCACGGCTCCGGCGGTTCCTCCGACCCGCCGAACCCCGGCAGATCCGGCGCAATCACCCGGCAATAGGCGGACAGGTGGTCGATGATCAGCCGGTAAGTCTGTGCCGGCGCGCCCCAGCCGTGCAGCAAAAGCACTGCCGGGCCGTCTCCTTGATCGATATAGTGGACGGTGCGTCCGTTTATGCGGATATCCACCCTCTATCCTGCCTCCTCTCTGAAAAACCGCTAACGCCAGTATATGGCAATTCTGCGTATAGTATGCGCAAACAGGAGCACGAAAGCGCAGAACGCCTCGTGCTCCGTGCGTGTTTATCCCTGGTATTCCACAATTTCGATGCTGTTGATGACCACATCCTCGACCGGCTTGCTGTTAGCATCCACCTCTACGGCCGCGATCGCATCCACCACATCCATACCTTCAAAGACCTGACCAAATACGGTATGGCCTCCTCCGTCGGTGCGCCAGGCGCCGTCGAGATGCAGATTGCCGCCCTGCCGGGAGTACAGATCAATCACCTCGTCCGGAATTGCGTCGCCGTCGATTTTCGCCACCCGCGAGAGCCTGCTGGCGTACACCTGCTTCCAGCTTTTGAAATTGTCCTTGAGCTGTTCGTAGCTCTGTTTGGCCGCCTCCACGTCTGCCGCAAAATCCTCCGCCGGCGCCTGATTGATGAAGAACTGGCTGCCGTTGGTGTTCGGACCGGTGTTGGCCATTGCGAGCGAATACCGCAGGTTCATGAGCTTGGCGTCGAATTCATCCTCGAATTTGCCGCTCTCATAAATACTCTCGCCGCCGCGGCCGGTTCCCTCCGGGTCGCCGCCCTGAATCATGAAATCCTCAATTACCCGGTGAAAAATCAACCCATCGTAATAGCCTTCCTGCGCGTGGGTAATGAAGTTTTCCACCGCCTTGGGCGCCGCTTCCGGGAACAGACGGATGAAAATATCCCCCATGCTGGTGTGCATAATGGCAATCTTTTTCCCTGCTGCCGGCTTCTCAAGCTGGAATCCGTAATCCAGATCCTTGTAAACAGTCTTCGGCTTCGCCGAGCAGCCGCCGAGCAGCGCCGCACATGCCAAGACCGCCGTCAGCAGCGCCAGTACACGCTTTCCTGTTCCCTTCCGCATCCTTATGCCCTTCCTTTCTCGCATAACCGGGAAATTGCACCGTTCATCCCGGCACAAAGCCGGAAGACCGAAGGTCTTTCCGCCTTTTCCTGTGCTTTTTTATTCTTCGGCTGTCCTCCGGCGCCGCGCAATCGGCGGCCTTCCCGCATCCAACCGGAGAAATCCGTTGAATTCGTCGATTTCCCGCGCCTGCCGGCACAGATCGGCCCGCAGCATTTCGTCCGCCGCCAGAATCCGTCCGGCGCGGCGCACCGCGCGCACAAATTCGCGGTCAAGCGGTACTTGCTCCCGCAGCCGTACAAGCGGACAGACCCGATAGGCCCGCGGATCGTACACCGCACGGATGCGGCTGTCCTCACCGAGATATGGAAACAGCGGAAACAACCGGCACGCCAGCGGCCGGTCTTCCCGTGCGCAGCGCCCGCTGCACAGCAGCAGCCGTCCCTCCGGCGTATCGACCGCAGCAAAACCGGCCGCAGCCTCTTCACCGGGAAACAGCCGCATGCCGCTCGCCCCGCCCTGCGGATCGCAGTCGCGGCAGCAGGCGGCGCCGCACACCGCACCGCAGTCGCGCTTTAAGGGCGTGACCCTTTCCAGAACGGCTTTCGCCTGCTGGAGTACCCCGCTCACAGCGTTTTGATTTCGATCGATTCGATCACAACGTCCTTTTTGGGTTTGTCATCGCGGTCGGTTTCCACCGCCGCAATCGCGTCCACCACATCCATGCCGTCGTAAACCTGGCCGAAAACGGTATGGCGGAAATCGAGGTGCGGGGTGCCGCCCACCTCTGCATAAGCGGCGGTCACCTCAGCGGGATAACCGCGGTCGGCGAGCTGTCCCATCTGGTGCAGCAGGCTTGGCGCGACCTCTTTGGCCTGCACGATAAAAAACTGGCTGCCGTTGGTGTTCGGCCCGGCGTTGGCCATCGACAGCGCACCGCGGTAATTGCGCAGCTCGAGATCAAACTCATCCTCAAAGCTGTCGCCCCAGATGCTCTCGCCGCCGCGGCCGGTGCCCTTGGGATCGCCGCCCTGGATCATAAAATCGTTGATGACGCGATGAAAAATCAGGCTGTTGTAATAGCCGTTCTTTGCATGCGTCGTAAAATTCTCCACCGCCTTGGGGGCTTTCTCCGGAAATAACCGGATCGCGATATTCCCCATGTTGGTATGCATGACGGCGACGGTTTCACCGGCCGCCGGTCTGTCGAGCTGATTCATTCTGCCGCTTCCTTTCTGGTGTGGATTCCGCCGGCTCTGCCGGAGACTATCCGGCCGCGGCGGCATGCGGGAGCCGTGCGGCGATACCCGCCGCGTATATACTTAGTATGCCTTGCCCCAGATGACCATATGCTTCGCGGGCTTGCCGCAGCATACGCAGGTGTCGGCCAGATGCTCCTGCTCAAACGGGATGCAGCGGGAACCCACGCCGGTTTTTTCCTTAACCGCGTCCTCGCATGCCTCGTCGCCGCACCACATCGCCTTGACGAAGCCGTCGCCCTGCTCGGCCAGCACACGAACGATTTCGTCCATATCCCGGCAGGCATAGGTGTGCTTTTCGCGGTTTTCGAGCGCCTTCTGATACAGCCCGTCGTGCACCTCGCGCAGCAGCGCGGGCACCGCCGTCTCCAGCTCGTCGAGGCTGACCGTATGCTTTTCGCGGTTGTGGCGGGTAACCAGTACGCACTGGTTGTTTTCGATGTCCTTCGGACCGATCTCCAGCCGTACCGGCACACCCTTCATTTCGTATTCTGCAAACTTCCATCCGGCAGAATTTTCGGAGTCGTCCACCTTCACCCGGACGATCTTGGCCAGCCGCTCCCGGAGCTCGGCGGCCTTATCGAGCACGCCGGGCTTGTGCTGCGCGATAGGCAGGATCACCACCTGAACAGGCGCGACCGCCGGCGGCAGAACAAGGCCGTTATCGTCGCCGTGGGTCATGATCACCGCGCCGATCAGCCGGGTGGTCACCCCCCAGGAAGTCTGGTGAGGATACTGCAGGGTATTGGTCTTGTCGGTGTACTGGATACCGAACGCCTTGGCGAAGCCGTCGCCAAAATAGTGGGAGGTGCCGGCCTGCAGCGCCTTGCCGTCGTGCATGAGCGCCTCAATAGCGTAGGTAGCCACCGCGCCGGCGAACTTATCGCTTTCGGTCTTGCGGCCGCGCAGCACCGGCATGGCCAGCGCATCCTCGCAGAAATCCGCATAAACGCCCAGCATCCGCTCGGTTTCCTCAATGGCCTCCTCGGCGGTAGCGTGAATGGTGTGGCCCTCCTGCCAGAGAAATTCGCGCGAGCGCAGGAATGGCCGGGTGGTCTTTTCCCAGCGCACGACGCTCACCCACTGGTTATAAAGCTTCGGCAGATCGCGCCAGGAATGCACGATGTTGGCGTAATGCTCGCAGAACAGCGTCTCGCTGGTCGGACGCACACAAAGCCGCTCCTCGAGCTTTTCGCTGCCGCCGTGGGTCACCCACGCCACCTCGGGCGCGAATCCCTCGACGTGATCCTTCTCCTTCTGGAGCAGGCTCTCGGGGATAAACATCGGCATGCAGACATTCTCGTGACCGAGCGCCTTGAAGCGCGCATCGAGAATCTGCTGCATCAGCTCCCAGATCGCGTAGCCGTAGGGCCGGATGACCATGCAGCCCTTGACACTGGTGTATTCGATCAGCTCCGCCTTTTTGACAATATCGGTATACCACTGGGCGAAGTCTTCGTCCATCGAGGTAATGGCGTCCACCATTTTTTTGTTATTCGCCATAGCCGGATTCCTTCCTTTCGGACAGCGTGCGCCGCCCCGTTATTTTTTGGCGTCGCCGCCGTCCTTGTCGTTCTTGTCCTTGGCAAAGCGGTTGAGCAGCTTGACCGCCAGCATGATGACCACCATTACCACGAAGATGCCCACCATGCCCAGCAGCATCAGCAGCAGTGCATTGCCGATATTCTGGGTACCGAATTGAATATCCATATCTTTTTATCCTTTCTGCGTCAGGCGCCGATAAGCCGCGGGACCACCGTCAGGATGATGCCGCCGGCGACCACCGAGCCGATCTGGCCGGCAACATTGGCGCCGACCGCGTGCATGAGCAGGTGGTTCTGGTTATCTTCCTTAAGAGCCATCTTCTGAATCACCCGCGCGGACATCGGGAACGCCGAGATGCCGGCGCCGCCGACCATCGGGTTGATCTTTTTGCCTTCCGGCAGGAACAGGTTCATCAGCTTGGCAAACATCACGCCGCCGATGGTGTCAAACACGAACGCCACCAGGCCGAGGCACATGATGACGATGGTACCCACCGTCAGGAACTGCTCCGCCTTCATGCTCGAAGCGATGGTAAGGCCCAGCAGGATGGTGATGAGATTGGCAAGGGTGGTCTGCGCGGTCTGGGACAGGCTGTCGAGCTTGAGGCATTCACGCAGCAGGTTGCCGAACATCAGCATACCCACCAGCGACACCGAGTCGGGCGCCACCAGGCCGGCGATGATCATCACGATCAGCGGGAACAGGATGCGGGTTTTGCGGGAAACCACCTGCGGATTATACGGCATACGGATCATCCGCTCTTTTTTGGTGGTGACCGCCTTGATGGCGACCGGCTGGATGATCGGCACGAGCGCCATGTAAGAGTAAGCGGCAACCGCAATGGCGCCCATATAGTTGGATTTGAATACCTGCGAAACAAGAATCGCGGTCGGGCCGTCGGCCGCGCCGATGACACCGATGGCGGCGGCATCCTTGAATTCGGGGAAGAAGAGGGACGCGACCAGGACGGTCAGGAAAATGCCGAACTGCGCCGCCGCGCCGAACAGGAACATTTTGGGATTGGACAGCAACGGCCCGAAATCGATCATCGCACCGATGCCGATAAACAGCAGCAGCGGCATCGCTTCGGATGCCTCAATACCCACATTGAACAGCCAGTCGATGATGCCGGTGACCTCGTGGCCGAGCGACTCGTTGAACTGGGTGACCGCGCCGGAAAACGGCAGGTTGACCAGAATCGCGCCGAAGCCCATCGGCATCAGCAGCGCCGGTTCAAAATCCTTGGCAAGGGCCAGATAGATCAACAGGCCGCCGATGAGGATCATCACCAGGTTCTTCCAGCCTTCCGCAGTGAAAAAGAAAGCTACTCCGTCGTAGAGGAAGCGAAAATGTTCTAGAAATTCCAACGCCGACTCTCCTTAATACTCATTTTCGTTTATCTTGGGTCCGGTTTCGTTTTATGGAAACAAAACCCTGATTTTTTATTATAGTCAATCCCGCGGCCTTTTTCAACCATAAAGTACATATCTGTGCGGGGAATTTCCCGGCAGCGCGCTTTATTCTGCAATTTTGGCTGCGCAGCCCCCGCATCTTCGACCCCGTCGGGTAAAAATCACCTTGTCCGCTCCACAGCCGGGGGGGACTTACTGCCTAGCAGACTGATTTTTGTACTTCACCGCCCGCTTTCTCGCGCGGCCGCTCTGCATTTATCCCGGCGTCCTCCGGCATTCGGAACGGGCCGGGATCCTCTGCACGGTCAACCGGCGGGAAAAACGCCGGAGCAGACGCCTCTTTATCGGCGCCTCCTTGTGGGCACGCCGTCCGCTTACCGTACCGCCTCACCCAGACAGCCGTCCCCGTGCGGGGCAGTCAGCCGCACCGTAATCAGTTCACCCGGCTCGCCTGCATCCGCCTCCACGAACACCGGCAGATAGTCCGGTGTGTAGCCCTCGAGCCTGCCGTCCTCCCCGCGCGTTTCCAGCAGCACCTCGGCCAGCGTTCCGCATTTGTCCGCAATATAGGCCTCACGGGATGTCCCGCATACTGCCGCCATCCGGCGGCTGCGGACGGATTTTTCGGCAGCCGTCACCTGCCCGGGTGCAGCAGCTGCCGGCGTACCCGGCCGGCGGGAATACGCAAAAATATGCACCTTGGCAAAACCGACCGCCTGCACAAAGGCCAGCGACTGTGCAAATTCATCCTCGTCCTCGCCGGGAAAGCCCACCATCACGTCGGTGGTCAGCGCACAGCCCGGGAAGGCTGCACGCAGCCGCGCGCATAAATCGGCATACTGCGCCGAAGAGTAATGCCGGTTCATCCGCCGCAGGGTGGCGTCGCATCCGGACTGCAGCGAAATATGGAACTGCGGGCACAGTTTCGGCTGCGCCGCCAGCCTGGCGATAAGTGCGTCGGTCAGATGATCCGGCTCCAGCGAACCCAAACGCACCCGGCGGATGCCCGCGGGCTCCGCCGCAGCGTTCACTGCATCGGCGATGTCCGCGCCAGTGTCCTGCCCATAGGCAGTCAGGTTGATCCCCACCAGCACCACCTCGCGGAACCCACGCCCTGCGAGCGCGGCGGCTTCTTCCCGCAGCTCCTCCAGCGGGCGGGAGCGCACCCGGCCGCGCGCATAGGGGATGATGCAGTAAGAGCAGAAGCGATTGCAGCCGTCCTCGATCTTGACAAACGCGCGGGTGCGTCCCTGAAAATCGTCCACCGAAAGCCGCTCGTAAGCCGCCGCATGATGCGGGATATCCACCAACCGCTCGTGCCGGACAAGAAAAGCCTCCACATGCGCGGCCACCGCCGAACGCTGCGCGTTGCCCAGAACAATGTCCGCATCGGCCAGCTCAGCGGCCTTGTCCGGAAACGCCTGCGGCATGCAGCCGGTCAGCACAATTACCGCCGCCGGATGCTCCCGCCGCAGCCGCCGCAGCAGCTGCCGCAGCTTGCGGTCGCTCTCGCCGGTAACGGTGCAGGAGTTGATCACCAGCACGTCTGCCACGCCGCCGGCGTGTTCCTCCACCTCGTAACCCGCCGCAGCCATCTGTTTCATCATGGCCTGGGTTTCGTATTGATTCACCTTGCACCCCAAGGTATAAAACGCCGCCTTCACGCCGTATCTCCTTTCACTGAACACCATTATTCCATCCCTAACGGATTATACGGAAAAACAGGGCAGACCACCCCACAGCATCCTCCACCGAAAAAATCCCCGTTACACCTATACCGCACAAAAAATATCGTGAAAACCAAAAAATGCAGTGGTCAGGCACACTCGTTTTACCCACAGACAGACACCATTTTCCGCCCGTCGGGGACATAAATACCTAATGGTACATTATAGTGGAAAACTTCACCGATTTCAAGGCGCAGTTTGTTGTCTTTTCGGCTTGTAATCCCCCTGCCTTTTGCGTATAATAACCGAGTGGCGGACGGCTTTTTCGAGCCAATTCGCCAAATTTCCGGAAAAGCGGGGAGAAGACAGGATGTATAAAGCTGCCGTGAAATTTGCTTCGGTGGAGGATGCCAAGGCGTTCTCCGGCATCTGCAATGATGTGGACTTCAAAGTCGAGCTGATCGCGGATCCCTACGTTATCGACGCCAAGTCGCTGATGGGGCTGTTCAGCCTGGATTTTTCCCAGCCGATCGCCCTGCGTGCCTACTGCCCGGATGACGGCAGCGCCTTTGTCGAAAAGATCCGCCCGTATCTTGCCGCCGGGGAGGCCGGTGCCGCCGTGCAAAACTAAGCGCCTTCCGGCGGACGGGCGTAGGCTGCTTCCGCCTGCCTCATGGATATAAAAACGTGCTGCCCGGCCCGCAGCAAACTGCCCATTGAGAAAAATCGGTGCCGCCACTCGCACCAGCCTGTACCGCGCACGCCGGAAAGTCCCTTGTACCACACGGAAACCGGGGACAGCTATCTGACGGGCTGTCATCCCGCGGAATCTTGCCATCCCTGTATTTTCTTTATGGCGCGCTGCGCCATTTGCTCGCATTTCTTAGATGCCTTGTAACACCCTGCACCGCTCCTGAACGGTGCAGGGTGTTTTTCTCCGGACAAAAAGGCGTCGGTATTTTCCTGCACAGCTGCGTCCGCCAAACCGCCCTGCCATCCAGCCGAAAGAGACCCCCGAACAGCAAAAAGTGAGCGTATTTCGCAAAGCGGCTGTTTTTTTGCTGCTTTTCTCTCGGGTTTTCGGTAAGATTTCCTTGAATACCATCTGCTTTTTTGGTATCCTGTAACCAAACGGCGAAATTTCTTCCCCTTTCTGCACCTGTCTTTTGGGGAGGGTTTTCCACACATTTTACTTTTCCGGAAAGGACGGAACTGTTCATGTCTGCGTTTTCCATTCGCCCCGCGCGGCGCGAGGACACCCCTGTGATTCTTGAATATATCCGCCGTATCGCGCATTATGAGAAGATGGATGATCAGGTAATTGCCACCGAAAAAGGTCTGGAAACCGCGCTTTTTGACCGACAGGAGGCGTTTGTCCTGCTCGCCGAGGAGAATGGGACGCCGGTGGGTTTTGCGCTGTACTTCACCGATTTTTCCACCTTCATTGGCCGCAGCGGTCTGCATCTTGAGGACATCTTTGTGGACGAGGAAAAGCGCGGAAAAGGCTATGGCAAAGCGCTGTTTCAGGCGGTTGCCGCCGAAGCGGTCCGCCGCGGCTGCCGGCGCATGGAGTGGACATGCCTGAACTGGAACGCGCCGTCCATTGCCTTTTATCGTCATATGGGCGCGGACGTGATGAGCGACTGGACCACCTACCGCCTGTCCGGCGGTGCCATCGCCGCCGCAGCCGGGAAATAAGCGATTCTGCGGAAACTACAAAAGGAGAGGGGCTGAAAACATGCCGGAGTTTGCGGGTACTTTTTGGGCGCTGCTGCCGCCGGTCATTGCCATCGCACTCGCGCTGCTCACCAAGGAAGTCTATGTTTCGCTGCTCATCGGCATTCTGTCGGGCGCACTGCTGTATAACCAGTTCCACATTCTCGACGCGCTGGAAACCACCTTTACGATCATGAGCGACAAGGTCGGTTCCAACACCAACATCCTGATTTTCCTGGTGCTGCTGGGCATGCTGGTTTCGCTCATGAGCAAATCGGGAGCCTCCCGCGCCTACGGCGACTGGGCATCCCGCTCAATCGGCACCCGCCGCGGCGCCTCGTTTGCAACCGCCGGGCTGGGCGCGCTGATCTTTGTGGACGACTATTTCAACTGCCTGACTGTCGGCACCGTGATGCGTCCGGTAACCGACCGTCAGCACATTTCCCGTGCCAAGCTCGCCTACCTCATCGACGCCACCGCGGCACCGGTGTGCATCATCGCCCCGATTTCCAGCTGGGCCGCGGCGGTCGGTTCCTCCCTTCCGGAGGGCAGCAGCCTCAACGGCTTCTCGCTGTTTGTGCAGACCATCCCCTTTAATTTCTACGCCCTGCTGACCATTGTGATGGTGGTCTTTATGATTGCCGGCGACTTTGATTTCGGCAGAATGAAGAAAGCACAGCAGTCCGCCGCGCACGACAACGGACCAGCACAGGACGAGCCGGCCGGCCACGGACGGGTGTGTGATCTGGTCATTCCCATCGCGGCACTCATCCTGTTGTGCATCGCGGCGATGCTGTACACCGGCGGCATCCTGGAAGGCAAATCGGTGGCACAGGCCTTTGCGGACTGCAATTCTTCCTTGTCTCTGGTTTTCGGCTCCTTTTTCACCCTGCTGCTGGTCTTTTTCCTGTATATCCCCCGCCGGGTCGTTACCTTCGGCGAATTTGCCGCCAGTCTGGCGGAGGGATTCAAAGCGATGGTGCCGGCCATCCTGATCCTGACCTTTGCCTGGACGCTGTCGGGAATCTGCAGCGGGGATTATCTCGACGCCGGCGCCTTTGTCAGCCGGACGGTCGGCGGCAGTGCAGCGGCACAGACGCTCCTGCCCGCAATACTGTTCCTGACGGCGCTCGGCCTTGCCTTTGCCACCGGCACCTCATGGGGTACCTTCAGCATCATGGTGCCGATTGCCGTGGCGGTATTCGCTGACACCGCCAGCCCGATGATGGTGCTGTGTGTGGCAGCCATCCTCTCCGGCGCGGTGTGCGGCGACCACATCTCCCCCATCTCCGATACCACCATTCTCGCTTCCGCCGGCGCGGACTGCAACCACATCGAGCACGTGTCCACCCAGATCCCCTACGCCCTGCTGGTGGCGGGCTGCTGCCTTGCCGGCTATCTGCTGGCCGGGTTTACCGCCAACGGCTGGCTCGGCCTGCTGCTCAGCGCGGTTTTGCTGCTCGCCGTGCTGACCTGGCTGCTTGTACGCAGCCGCAGGCGGCGGGAACAGCGCTGATATGCAGCGAAAGAGCCCGGGTTCCGACGATAGGCGTCGGAACCCGGGCTCTTTTTTATCGTGCATCCAGACCGTATCCGCGCAGGATTTCCCGCGCCCGGTCCACCGCCTCCACCGGCGGCGGCGGCGTCTCACCGAGGGTATAGGGTGCGCCGAGCGCCTCCCACTTATATTCACCCATTTTATGGAACGGCAGCAGCTCCACCCGCTCGATGCAGCCGTACCGCCGCAGCAGGCGGCCGAGCGCATGCAGCTGCGTTTCCTCCAGCGTCAGGCCCGGCACCAGCACGTGCCGGATCCACACCCGTTTTCCGGTGTCCTCACAATGCTCCAGAATTTCCAGTGTATTATCCATGCTGCGCCCGGTAATCCGGCGGAACAGCGCCTCATCGGCCGCCTTCATGTCCAGCAGCAGCATATCCGCCGTATCCACCGCCTTCTGACAGGCGAGCAGCGGCACCGCACCGGAGGTGTCCAGCGCAGTATGCAGCCCGTTTTCCCGGCAGCCCTCCAGAATGGAAGCGGCAAACTCCGGCTGCATCAGCGGCTCGCCGCCCGACAGGGTCACACCGCCCTTTTCGATGAAATGGCGGTAGCGCAGGATATCCGCCACCACATCCGCCGAACCGATCCTCTGCCCCTTTCCCGTCTCCCAGGAATCGGGGTTATGGCAGAACAGGCAGCGCAGCGGGCAGCCCTGCAAAAACAGGACATACCGCACCCCCGGCCCGTCCAGCGCGCCGAAGCTCTCCACCGAGTGGATAGTGCCGAACACATTTTCCAAAGCGTTCTCCTTATACAACTCAGAAATGGGTATGGAAGGTCCGGTTAATAACGTCGATCTGCTGCTCACGCGACAGCTTGACGAAGTTGACCGCATAGCCGGACACGCGGATGGTCAGCTGCGGGTATTTCTCCGGATGATCCATCGCGTCCATCAGCACCTCGCGGTTGAGCACATTGACGTTGATATGATGACCGTTCTCCTGGAAATAGCCGTCGAGCAGCGCCACCAGATTGCCCTTGCGCTCATCGAGGTCATGCCCGAGGGCACCCGGCACAATCGAGAAGGTGTAGCTTATGCCGTCTTCCGCGTAATCATACGGGAGTTTGGCCACCGAGAACATCGACGCGACGCAGCCGTGGCTGTCGCGGCCGTGCATCGGGTTAGCACCCGGCGCAAACGGCTCGCCGCCTTTGCGGCCGTCCGGCGTGGAGCCGGTCTTTTTGCCGTACACCACATTGGAGGTGATGGTGAGGATGGACATAGTGGGCTTGGATTCGCGGTAGGTCTGGCACTTCTGGAGCTTGCTCATGAACAGCTTGACCACCTGCACCGCTATCTCGTCCACACGATCGTCGTTGTTGCCGAATTTCGGGAAATCGCCTTCCACCTCAAAATCCACTGCCAGCCCGCTCTCGTCACGGATCGGGCGTACCCTGGCGTACTTGATCGCGGACAGTGAATCGCACACCACCGACAGTCCTGCCACGCCGGCCGCCATCGTGCGGAACACGTCGTTGTCGTGCAGCGCCATCTGGATTTTCTCATAGCAGTATTTGTCGTGCATATAATGGATGACGTTGAGGGTGTTCATATACAGGTGCGCCAGCCAGTCGAGGGTCGCGTCGTACTTGCGCATCACGTCGTCATAATCGAGATATTTGCCCCGGCAGGCGAGCAGCTCCGGACCGACCTGTACCCCGCTCTTCTCATCACGGCCGCCGTTGATTGCGTACAGCAGTGCCTTGGCAAGGTTCGCGCGCGCACCGAAAAACTGCATCTGCTTGCCGATGCGCATCGCGGACACGCAGCACGCGATGCCGTAATCGTCGCCGAATTTCTTGCGCATGAGCTCGTCGCTCTCGTACTGGATCGAACAGGTGTCGATGGACACCTGCGCGCAGTAGCGCTTGAAATTTTCCGGCAGGCGCGGGCTCCACAGCACCGTGAGGTTCGGCTCGGGCGCCGGGCCGAGGTTGGTCAGCGTATGCAGGAAGCGGTAGGACATTTTAGTGACCATGTGCCGCCCGTCGGTGCACATGCCGCCGATCGACTCGGTAACCCAGGTGGGGTCGCCGCTGAACAGCTCGTCATACGCCGGAGTGCGCAGGAACCGCACCATGCGCAGCTTCATGATGAAATGATCCACGAATTCCTGGATCTCGCTTTCGGTATAGCGCTTCTCCGCCAGGTCGCGTTCGGCATAAACATCCAGGAAGGTGGATACGCGGCCCAGCGACATCGCTGCACCGTTCTGCTCCTTAACGGCGGCGAGATAGCCGAAATACAGCCACTGGATCGCTTCCTTGGTATCCTTAGCCGGTTCGGAAATATCCAACCCGTAGGACGCGGACATGCGCTTGAGCGCTTCGAGCGCGCGGATCTGCTCGCTGAGCTCCTCCCGCTGGCGGATGGCGCGGGAATCCATCAGCGCAAAATCCGCCTCGTCGCGCGAGCGCTGCTTCTCCCGGATCAGGAAGTCCACGCCATACAGCGCCACCCGGCGGTAATCACCGATGATCCGCCCGCGGCCATAAGCATCCGGCAGGCCGGTGATGATGCCGCTTTTGCGGGCGGCGCGCATTTCGGGCGTATACACGTCAAACACCCCGTCATTATGGGTCTTGCGGTATTTGAACACCTCTTCAATTTTGGGATCCATCTCCCGGCCGTAGGCCTCCAGCGAATTACGCACCATACGGATGCCGCCGAACGGCATCACCGCACGGGTCAGCGGCGCGGTGGTCTGCAGACCGACGATCTGCTCCTTTTCCTTGTCGATATAGCCCGGCGCATAGGCGTCAATACCCGATATCGTGTGGGTGTCGATATCATAAATCCCGCCGCGCGCACGTTCCTCCTGCAGCAGCGCAGCAACCTCTTCCCACAGCGCACAGGTACGCGCGGTGGGAGGCTCCAGAAAGCTCTCATCCCCGTTATACGGCGTGTAGTTGCGCACGATGAAATCGCGTACATCCACGAAATCCTGCCATGTTCCCTTATTGAATTCCATGCATAACCAGTCCTTTCCCTGCCGGTTCGGCCGAATACCTCGGCCTCTCTCTTTCCCGTATCCCGGGCCCGCACACGGCAGCAGCCCGTCCTTTTTCTTTATGTAAATACTATACCAGATTCCTAGCTTTTCCACAATGGACAGCCGCACCTTTTGCCTCAAGAATTCCGCTCGACCGCCGATGGAATTACTGTACAACTTGAACAAGGACATGTCCATCTTATCGAGCGGATAGCTGAATTTTCCCGCTGCACAGCCGGTTTTTCGGCGATTTTTTGGACGTAAAACGAAAACAGACTGTCCAGCACGCACCGGATGCCCTACTGGAGAATAGCATGAAGACAGAAGGGTGAGAGGGTCCGCTGCCGCTGCGGCAGCCGGCCGCCCCGGCGATCTCTGTCCTGCCGGCAGAACCGCCCGGGTCTGCGTACGGCGCCTCCGCCACAAGAAAGGGAGGAACAGTTTATGAGTCTTATCGAAAATTCCGCCGGACTGGGCGGCCGCATCCGCTATTTTCTCGGCGCCAACACGCCGACCGGATTTGTGGGATATACCGACGATCTGTACGACTGCCGCGGCGGATGGCGCGCTTTTCTGATCAAAAGCGGGCCGGGCACCGGGAAAAACACCCTGATGCGCGCCGTGCTGGACGCCATGACCGCACACGGAGAGGAGGCGCAGACCATCTGCTGTTCCTCCGATCCGCATTCGCTCGATGCGATCCTGTTTGACCGGCTCAAACTGGCACTCATCGACGCCACCGCGCCGCACATCATTGAGCCGAAATACTGGGGCGCTGTCGAAGAAATCGTGGACTTAGGCAGCTGTATGGACAACACACGCATGCACGAACACGCCGATGCGGTCATCGAGCTGACCGATGCCTGTTCGGCTCTGCATGCCCGCTGCCGGAAGTTCTTATGTGCAGCCGCCTCGCTGCTCGGCGACAGCCGCCGCATTGCGCAAGGCTGCACCGACTTTCCCAAAATCGCCCGTACCGCCGCGCGCATCGGTGCGCGGGAATTCGGGCCGCCGGCGGAAAAGGCCGGCCGGGAACAGCGCCGCTTCCTGAGCGCGGTGACGCCGGAGGGACTGGTGGTCTTCCACGAAACGCTCCAGCTGCAGTGCCCGCGCATCTACACCATCGAAGATGAATACGGCGCCGCCGCCCGCGAGCTGCTGGCGGATCTGCGCCGCCGGGCGCTGGAAGCCGGGCACGACTGCATCACCTGCGCCTGCCCGCTTGCACCTTACGACAAAATCGAACACCTGGTCATCCCGGAGCTCGGTCTTGCATTTACCACCTCCAACTGCTGGCACAAGGCGGATTTCCCGGTCTACCGCCGCATTCACGCCGCCCGCTTCACCGACGCGGAAACACTGCGCATGAAAAAGCAGGTAATGTCCTTCAACCGCCGTGCGGCCCGCGAGCTGCTGGCTGAGGCGGTGCGCACCGCCGAAGAGGCCAAGGCGGTACACGACCGCATGGAGGATTTCAGCCGCGCGGCGATGGATTGGGATAAAGCCGCCGCACTGACCCGGCAGGTGGTGGACACCTTCACCGGCATTGCGGAAGCTGCGAAATAAGCTGCGGCGCAGCGGCAACGCCCGCAGGCAAAAACATTTTCTTGCTTTTTTCCTGTGCTTTGGGTATACTGAAACACGACAAAACAGCAAAGGGGATAGAAAGTTGCGCTGATTTTCCTGCAGATGTATGACGGCGGCAGCCACCAAGGGTGTACTGCGCCGCCGCGGCAGGAAAACAGCCTCTTTCTTCCCCGGCGGGCACATCCCTTCTTGGGATATGTACGGAGAAGGCGGGAAGCGTTTTCCTGCTGTCTCCGTATTTGTTTTTCGGGAGGAATGTGAAAATGGCCCTGATCGACATACAGCATTTATCCTATACCTACGACGGACAGTACGACCCGGTTTTCGAGGACGTCTGCCTGCAGCTTGATACCGGCTGGCGGCTCGGCTTTGTCGGACGCAACGGCCGCGGCAAAACCACCTTTTTAAAACTGCTCGCCGGTGAACTCAACGCAGGCGGCAGCATCCGGACACCGGTATCCTTTGCATATTTTCCCTATCCGGTGAAGCGGCCCGAACGGCGGGCCGCCGCCATACTGACGGAAATCTGTCCGCACGCGGAGGAATGGCGCCTGTTGCGGGAGCTTAGCCGTCTGGATGTGGAGGAAGAGGCACTGTTCCGGCCGTTTGCCACCTTCAGCCACGGCGAGCAGACCAAGCTGCTGCTCGCCGCGCTGTTCTGCCGGGATGATCCCTTCCTGCTCATCGACGAACCGACCAATCACCTCGATGAGCGCGCCCGTGCCGGGATTGCCGCCTATCTGCGCAGCAAAAGCGGCTTTATTCTGGTTTCCCACGACCGGGCGTTCCTCGACGGCTGCGTTGACCACATTCTGGCGATCAACCGCACCAGAATCGACCTGCAGCAGGGGAATTTCTCCTCCTGGTACGAAAACAAGCAGCGGGAGGACCGGCAGGAAATCGAACGCAACGAACGGCTGCAGGCCGATATCCGACGACTCTCCGCAGCTGCACGGCGCACGGCGGGCTGGTCGGAACAGGCAGAAAAATCCAAGACCGGCAGCCGTAATTCCGGGCTGCGGCCGGACCGCGGTTATATCGGCCACAAGGCCGCCAAAATGATGAAGCGCTCCAAGGCGATCGAACAGCGGCGTCAGGAGGCAGCCGAGGAAAAGGCCGGACTGCTGCACAACATCGAAATTGCCGAAGCACTGAAACTGCCGGTGCTGCGCAGTCCGGCGGAAACGCTCTGCGCCCTGGAAGAGGTCACGCTGTTTTACGGCGGCCGGCAGATCAGCGGCGAAATCCGCTTCGATGTGCGGCGGGGCGAACGGGTCGCCCTCACCGGGCGCAACGGGTGCGGCAAATCCAGCGTGCTGAAGCTGCTGCTCGGTGAGGAAATCCACCACACCGGACGGGTATACCGCACGCCGCGGCTGGAAATCTCCTATGTCCCGCAGGATGCCTCCCGCCTGTGCGGGCCGCTCGATGCGTTCATTGCGGAAAACCGGCTCGACGGGCCGCTGTTCCGCGCTATCCTGCGCAAGCTGGATTTTGAACGGGTGCAGTTCGGCAAGGATATGGCCGATTACAGCGCCGGCCAGAAAAAGAAGGTGCTGCTGGCCAAAAGCCTGTGCGAGCCGGCGCATCTGTATATCTGGGACGAGCCGCTCAACTACATCGATATCTTTTCCCGCATGCAGATTGAACAGCTGCTGCTCGAATACCGGCCCACGCTGCTGTTCGTTGAGCACGACAGCCGTTTCCGGGATACTGTTGCCACCAAAACGGTTGACCTCGTCTGAGCATCGGCTGGAAAACTTTGCGCCCTTGACGGCAGCGCCGCCGCCCCGTACACTGGTAAGCAGAAACGACGGAGAAAGGCGGAGCGCCATGACCGATGCAAAAAAACGCTGTCCCTGCCGGCGCACGGCCTGTCCCCGACACGGCCGCTGCACGGAATGCCGGGCTTTTCACCAGCAGAGCAAACGCTTTCCGCTGCCCGCCTGTGCGCAGCGCGGAACAAAACCAGCCGGCGTACACACGCCGGAACAGGCAGACCGCGGGGCGGAATGACAATCATTCCGCCCCGCGGTCTGCCGTTTTTTCAGTATTCAATGCCTTCGCGGGCCATTACGCCTTCATCCATCGGGTGCTTGATTTTGCGCACCTCTGAAACATAATCGGCAAGCGCGATCAGCTCCTCATCCGGATCCCGCCCCGTGAGCACCACCTCCAGCGCATCCGGCTTATTCCGAAGAAACTCGATCACCGCCGTACGGGACAGCGTGCCGGTGGACAAGGCGCCGAGTACCTCGTCCAGCACCAGAAGCGTCCGCTCGCCATCACCGCAGAAAGCCGTCGCTTTGCTGAAAAGCGCGTTCTGACTGGCGGTCAGCTGCGCGGTTTCCGCCTCACTTAGGGTCCAGGTGAAACCGTAAGGACGGCTCAGCCGCATCATGCGGATATTTTCCAGCAGCGCAAGCGATGCCAGTTCACCGGTCGTCCCACCCTTAAGGAACTGTACAAACACCACCCGGAATCCGCTGCCGGATGCCCGTGCCGCCAGTCCCACCGCCGCCGTCGTTTTGCCCTTGCCGTCGCCGCAGTAAATATGAATTTTCCCTTCCTTCATGCTGCTACCCCTTTATTTGTATGTTTGCAGACGCCGCCTCTGTACATTACCCCTCAATCGGCACCATCTCCGGCCGTCCGCCAAAAAACACCGCGATATACCGGAACCCCGCCTCGCGCGCCATCTCCACCGCCTCGGGGATATAGGTGCCGACATCCTCCGGCCGGTGGGCGTCCGCCCCGACGGTAATGAGCTCGCCGCCGAGCTCCCGGAAACGCCGGACCAGCGGCAAGTCCGGATGCATGCTGCGCACACCGGGCGAGCGCATGCCGGAGGTGTTGATCTCCAGCGCCAGCCCCTTTTCCGCCAGCAGCCGCAGCAGGCGGTCGATGCGTTCCTGCCAGCGGGCGTAGCCGTCCGGCCGCCGGTCCGCCGGCATATAGCGGAACGGATAGGTCAGGTGTGCGAGCGAATGGAATTTCCCCCAGACAATCATGTCGTAAACAGCGTCGAAATACCGATCCATCTCCAGTCCGATATCCCGGTTGGTGTAATCATAGAAATAATAGTCGGTATCGTCCAGCTTGTGCATCGAACCGAGCACAAAATCAAACGCATGATCCCGCAGAATTCGTTCGCTCTCCGCCCGGTCGGCCAGCGGCTCGCCCAGCTCAATCCCCCGCGCAATCCGCAGCCGGCCGGTGTATTCCGGCTGCACCTCGCCGGACTCCCGCCATGACTGCTTCAGCGTCAGGTCATAGCCGCCCTCCCGGTAGCCGAGCATTTCGGCATGATCCGTTATCGCGACCGCTTCCAGCCCCAGCGCAGCCGAGGCATCCAGCATCGCACGGACCGGCGCTTCCGAATCCTCCGACGCTGAGGTATGCATATGAAAATCCACATAACGCATGTGTATCTCTTCCGTTCCCTTTCCAAAAATAGCCTCTACCGGCAGTATACCACAGTTTCCCCTGCGGCACCATACCGTTTTCGCGTTTCTTCTCCGTGACAATGGAAGATTTTTCGCCCTTCGCAACGCATATTTTCTTCAACTTTTCTCAATGACAGCACGCGGATAATATGGTATAATAAAAAAATGTGTAAAACACGCTGATATAGGAAAGGATGACTTGGCCATGCGTGCGGTTATCACGGTTATCGGTAAGGATACAGTCGGCATTCTGGCGCGGGTTTCGAGCGAATGCGCCGCCCACGGAATCAATGTCCTCGAAGTTACCCAGTCGATTCTGCAGGATATGTTCGCGATGATTATGATGGTGGACATTTCCCGGAGCGATATCCCCTTTACGGACTTCTCCGACCGTCTCAAAGGCATCGGGGAGGAAATGGGGCTTTCCATCCATGCGATGCACGAGGATATCTTCAACACCATGCATCACGTATAATCCGGCGGCTTCGCCGGACGTCCCCACTACCCGGTACTCCGCCGCGCATGGCGGAGCCAGAAAGGCCTGAACTGCTGTATGATTAACGCGGGTGATATTTTAGAAACCATCACCATGATCCAGGATGAAAACCTGGATGTGCGCACCATCACGATGGGCATATCGCTGCTCGACTGCTGCGACAGCGATATCGACCGGACCTGCACGCGGGTATACGACAAAATTACCCGCTATGCCAAGGATCTGGTGAAAACGGGTGAGCAGATTGAAAAAGAATTCGGTGTGCCCATCATCAACAAGCGTATCGCGGTCACCCCGATTGCGATGATTGCGGCCGCCTGCGACAAACGGGATCCGGTCCGGCTGGCCGTCACCCTTGAAAAGGCGGCGCAGACCTGCGGGGTCAACTTTATCGGCGGGTATTCCGCGCTGGTGCAGAAGGGATTCTCCCCCGGCGACCGCGAGCTGATCGAAAGCATCCCGGAGGCGCTGGCTGTCACCGAACACGTGTGCTCTTCGGTCAACATTGCCTCTACCAAGGCCGGCATCAACATGGATGCGGTCGGGCTGATGGGTGAAGTCGTGCGCCAAACCGCCGAACGCACAGCCGATCGGGACTGCATCGGCTGCGCGAAGCTGGTGGTGTTCTGCAACGCGCCGGAGGACAACCCGTTTATGGCGGGCGCCTTCCACGGTGCCGGCGAACCCGACAGCGTAATCAATGTCGGCGTTTCCGGCCCGGGTGTGGTGCGTGCGGCGCTGGCCAAGGCCGGCGACTGCGATCTGACGGCGGTGGCCGACATCATCAAGAAAACCGCTTTCAAAATCACCCGCATGGGTCAGCTGGTCGCGTTTGAAGCTTCCAAACGGCTCGGCGTGCCGTTCGGCATCGTCGACCTGTCGCTCGCTCCCACCCCCGCGGTAGGCGATTCGGTTGCGCACATTCTGGAGGAAATGGGGCTTGAATGCTGTGGCGCACACGGCACCACGGCGGCGCTCGCGCTGCTTAACGACGCGGTGAAAAAAGGCGGCGTCATGGCCTCCTCTCATGTCGGCGGACTGTCCGGCGCGTTTATCCCGGTCACCGAGGATGCCGGTATGATTGATGCCGCGCGCTGCGGCTGCCTGCGGATTGAAAAGCTTGAGGCGATGACGGCGGTCTGCTCGGTGGGACTGGATATGATCAACATCCCCGGAGACACGCCCGCCGAGGTCATCGCGGCCATCATTGCCGATCAGGCGGCGATCGGCATGGTCAACTCCAAAACCACTGCTGTGCGGGTGATTCCCGCCATCGGCAAAGGGGTCGGTGAGGAGCTTTCTTTCGGCGGACTGCTCGGCGGCGGGCCGGTTATGCCGCTCAACACCTGGTCACCTGCACGGTTTATCCGCCGCGGCGGACGGATTCCGGCGCCGATGCAGAGTTTGAAAAACTAACCATAAGTCCGCGAAAAGGCTGCGAAAATTTTTATAGTATCTTAACTTGTAATTGTTGAACAAGAGGTATATACTAGGGACGGAAACAGGGTGTGGGGAGAACGGCGGCGGTGCGGTTCTCTCCACATTGTCTTTACACGTGGACGCTCGTCCGGGAAAGGTGGGAACAAGGCCGATGGAAAACATGATCAGGCGCATCGTGGAAATGGATCAGAAGGCGCGGCAGATCACCGAGGCCGCCCAGCGGGAAAAGCTGGATTCGGAAAAGGAGATCGCCGAAAAAGCCGCACAGCTGCGCGCGGATTATCTTGAACGCGCAAGGCGGCGCATTCAGCTCAACAGCGATACCGAACGTGCCGCGGCGGAAAAAGCCTGGGCGGCGCGCGAGGCAGAATACGCCCGCCAGACCGAGCGCCTGGAAACCATTTACCGCGAGCACCGGGACGAGTGGGTGGACGCCATCGTCCACAGCGTACTCGATGCCTGACCCCCGATTCTGAGAATGAAAGGCAGGTGAGCCACTTTGCCGGGTTCCTTCTCCTCCAATGTCATTCTGGCCAAGGCGCTCGCCATGTACGGGCACTGCCTGAAGCCGCAGAACTACAAGGAGCTGCTGGCCTGTCACAGCGTCAGCGAAATCGCCGCGTATCTGAAGACCCGCACCTCCTATGCCACCGCGCTGCGGGAAATCAACGAGGCAACCATCCACCGCGGATACCTGGAAATGCTGCTGCGCCGCAAGCTGTTCGGCGACTACGCGTCGCTGAGCCGCTACGACATGACGGTCGGCTCACATCTGTCCGATTACCTGCTCGAACGCGGCGAGATCGACCAGATCGTGCAGTGCCTGCGGCTGCTGGGCGCCGGACGGCCGGAAGAATTTTTCTTTTCGATGCCGCCATTTTTCTCTTCCCACACCCGGCTCAACCTGATCGGCATGAGCAAGGTCAAAACCTATGGCCAGCTGCTCGAAGAACTGGCCGGCACGCCGTACCGCGCGATTTTGGCGCGGTTCACTCCCAAAACGGATGAAAGCGGTTCACTGCATATTCCCATCACCGACATTGAAACGGCACTGTACCGCCACCTCATCGAAACACTGCAGGCGGTCATCGCCCGCACGCACGGCAAAGAGCGGCAGCAGCTGACCGATCTGTGCGGGGCGATGGTGGATGCCCAGAACGTCACCCGCATCCTGCGGCTCAAGCAGTTTTTCCACGCCTCGCCGGACGCTATACGCGCCCAGCTGCTGCCTTCCGGCGGCACCCTTTCCCGGCGCATGCAGGAGGCGATGATCGATGCGGATTCCCCCGATGAAGTGGTGCGTCTGTTTTACACCACTGCCGCCGGACGCAAGATTCCGGAGGATCAGCGCCGCTTCATCCACGACCTCGACGACCGCGCATCCTACTTTACGGCGCGGCATCACATTCATTTTTCCTCCAGTCCGATGGTGGTGATGTTCTCCTACGTAATCCTCACCGACATCGAAGTGGATGACATCATCAACATCATCGAAGGGGTACGTTACGGCATGACCGCCGAACAGATCCGGCCGATGTTGGTTATGCTATAAGCAGCGGTTATCCGCCACTGTAATCATGCGGGGACAAGCCCCGCCGTAAGGAGGCGATTCCATTGGCTGTTGCCAAAATGAAGCTGGTCAGCATCATCGGCCATATGGACAGTCTGAACCGCGTCGTGCAGGTATGCGGGGACAGCGGCGTTTTCCAGCCGGACGACGCCATGACCTTTTTCTCCGACACCACCGGATTTTCCGCCGTGCAGGAGGAAAATCCATATACCAGCCCGCTCGGACAGCTCGAATCGGCCGTTTCCCGCGCCGGCGGGAAGCTGCATCTGACCGACGCGCTGCCGGAACTCACCGACGAAGAGCTGTTCACGTATGTGGAGGAATTTTCCCGCAAGGTATCTGCACTGTCCAGAGAGCGCAGCGAGCTGTCCGCCAAGCGGGAATCCGAAAACAAAGATATCGAACAGTTTGAGCATTTCATCGGCCTGGGCATCGATCTGGAAAGCATCCTGGCCTGCCGAACCATCAAGGTGCGTTTTGGCCGTCTGCCCAAGGAGAGCTTCGACAAGCTGCAATATTACAACGAGAACCCTTATGTCCTGTTTTTCCCCGGCACCAGCGATACCGAATACTACTGGGGCGTGTATTTCTCCCCGCTGGATTTTGCCGACGACGTGGACCGCATCTTCTCCAGCCTGTATTTCGAGCGCATGCGGGTGCCCGCCGCCATCGGCACGCCGGAGGAAATTGTTGAGCACCTCAAGGCGGAGCGCGAGGAGAACGGCCGCAGGCTGGAGGAGATCCAGTCGCAGCTCGACGCCATCTGGGAAAAGGAAGCGCCGGGATGCTGTCAGGTTTATTCCCTGCTCAAGGGCCGGGCGTACTACTTCGGGGTGCGCCGGTACGCCGCGCAGTACAACGATAAATTCATCCTCGCCGGCTGGATCCCGCGCCGGGAGGAAAAAGCCTTCCGCACTGCGTTGGAAACGGTGGACGGTATCGAGTTCTCCTTCGAGCGGCCGGACGAAGATGCTCATCACACACCACCGGTCAAGCTGCACAACGCCTGGCTGTTCCGGCCGTTTGAGTTCTTTGTCAATATGTACGGCCTGCCGCGGTACACCGAAAACGATCCCACTGCCTTTATTGCCATCACCTACACGGTGCTGTTCGGCATCATGTTTGCCGATCTCGGGCAGGGCCTGGTGCTTGCGCTCGTCGGCTGGCTGATGTGGAAATGCGGAAAAATGGCCATCGGCCGGGTTCTGGTTCCCTGCGGCATTTCCTCCGCCGTATTCGGTACCGCCTTCGGCTCAGTTTTCGGCTTCGAGCATGTGCTCGACCCGCTGTACAAGGCGCTGTTCGGTCTGGAGGAAAAGCCTATCGAGGTTATGGAATCCGGCACCACTGTGATGATTCTGCTCGCTGCGGTGGGCATCGGCGTGCTGCTGATCGCGGTATCCATGCTGATGAATATCCGCACCTGCCTCAAGCAGAGGGATTATGAGAATGGCCTGTTCGGCGCCAATGGTGTGGCCGGACTGGTGTTTTACCTTTCGCTGATCATCGGTGCGGCCTGTCAGATCGGGCTGGATATCCCTCTGCTCAATCTGCCGTATGTACTGTGCCTGATCGTGCTGCCGGTACTGCTGATGTTTTTCCGCGAAATACTCGGCCGGCTGGTGGCGCACGATCCGGACTGGAAGCCGAAAAAATGGGGTGAATTCATCATCCAGAATTTCTTCGAGGTGTTTGAATTCATGCTCAGCTATCTGTCCAACACCATGTCCTTCCTGCGGGTGGCCGCTTTCGTACTGGTCCACGCCGGCATGATGATGGCGGTATTCGCTATCGGCGGTATGTTCCACACCTTCGGCTTCACCGTCGCCGCCGTCATCGGCAATGTGCTGGTCATGGGCATGGAAGCGGTGCTGGTGGTCATCCAGGTGATGCGTCTCGAATACTATGAGATGTTCAGCCGGTATTATATCGGCGACGGCAAGCCCTTCCGCCCGCTTTCCCTCAAATCCGAAGAAAAATCGTAAGGCTGCCGGCCCTGCGGCCGGCCCAACATAGAAACAACTGACATTTTCAGGAGGTTGACGATGATGAACGCTCTGTATTTTCTCGTACCGGTAACCCTGCTTCTCGTTTCGGTGGCAATTGCCATCGTTCTGGTCAAACGCGGCATGGCGCCGAAAAAGGCGCTCAGCCTGCATTTTCTCAGCTTGATTGCGATTCTGGCTGTCAGCCTGTCGCTGCCGATGTTCGGCGCGGCCGCTGAAAACGACACGGCAGCTCCCGCCGCCGCTGCGCAGACGGAAACCGCCGGCGACACGGCGGCTCCTGCAGCGGACAGCGGGATGAAATATATCGGCGCAGCGCTAGCGGTCGGCCTGGCCGGCATCGGCGGCGGCATTGCGGTGGCCTCCGGTTCTTCCGCGGCGATCGGCGCGACGGCGGAGGATCCCAAAAACTTCGGTAAATCCATCATCTTTGTGGCACTCGGCGAAGGCTTCGGTCTGTATGGCCTGCTGGTGTCCCTGATGATCCTGCTGTTCTAAATTACTGTCCGGCGGCAAAACGAAGAAGGTGACGATATGCGTTTTTATGTCATCAGCGACAACGTCGACACCCAGGTCGGCATGCGGCTGGCGGGAATCGAGGGAATCGTGGTGCACGAAGCGGACGAGGTGCACAAGGCTCTGTCCGATGCGATGGAGCAGGACGATATCGCCGTCATTCTGATGACCGAGCATCTTGTCCGGCTGTGCCGGGATCTTGTGGACGATCTCAAGCTCAACCGTTCGAGGCCGCTGATTGTGGAAATTCCCGACCGCCACGGCAACGGGCGGGCAAAGGATTCCATCACGCGGTATGTCCGCGAGGCCATCGGCATCCGGATCTAGCCGGGGCGGTTTCCCCCATTCCTTTTACAGCGCAGTTCGTGCGCAGAAAGGTACGGTAACATTATGGCGAACAGCGACGAGAAAATCAGCAAATTTGTGCAGGCTATCACCGCCTATGCGGAAGAGCAAAGCCGGAAAATCCACCAGGAGGTGGAGGATTTCAAGGCCGAACGTCTCAAGGAAGCGGAGCACAAGGTGATGGCTGACGTATATGAACTGATCCATCGGGAGCAGGCGGAGCTGCACAACGAGATGAGCCGGGAAATGTCCCGCCGGGATCTCGCCGCGCGGCAGAAGCTGATCGGCCGCCGCAGCGAGATGATGGCTTCGGTGTTTGACGATGCAGCCGAACGTCTCCGGGAATACACCGCTTCGGCGGAATATCCCGATGTGCTGCGGCGCTCGCTGGCCGAAACGGCCCGAAAGCTGCCCGCCGACGGAACGGTATTTTACCTATCGGCGGCTGATATGGAAAAGCATGCCGCCGCACTTCAGGACGTCTGTCCGGCCGGCAGCTCTCTGGCGGCGGCAGACGATATCCGCATCGGCGGCGTGCGCGCCGTCAACCAGACGGCCGGGCTGCTGATTGACGATACGCTCGACTCCAAACTCGAGCAGCAGCACGACTGGTTTACCCGCGAATCCGGGCTGACGGTCGAGTAAAGCCATCATTGCGGAAAATACCCGCTGCCAGGCGGCATGTTTTCCGGACGGCACAGATGAAGTAAGCGCGGGAAATCCGCAGGCACAGAAAGGCGTGACACACGATGGATAACCGCATACAGGGCATCAACGGGCCGGTTATCACCCTGCCGGGCAATACCGGCCTGCAGATGATGGAAATGGTGCTCGTGGGCAGCAGCCGGCTCGCTGGCGAGGTCATCGGCATCAATGATCAGAAAACCACCGTTCAGGTGTATGAGGAGACAACCGGGCTGCGGCCGGGCGAGCCGGTATATACGACCGGTGGCCCGCTGTGTGCGACGCTCGGTCCCGGCATTCTCGACAATATCTTTGACGGCATCGAGCGGCCGCTCAAGGCGATCGAGGAAAAATCCGGCGATTTCATCTCCCGCGGGGTCAGCGTGTCCGCGCTCGACGAGAAGAAAAAATGGACAGTTACGGTCACGGTGAAGCCCGGCGATCGGCTGAATGCCGGCATGGTGTACGCTACCTGCCCGGAAACCGCGATTATCACCCATAAATGCATGGTGCCGCCCGGCCTGTCCGGGACGGTGGAAACGGTGATGCCGGACGGCGAATATACGGTAAACGATACCGTTGCGGTGCTGACCGACGACACCGGAAAACGGCACGATCTCACCCTGTGTCAGAAATGGCCGATCCGCACCCCGCGCCCGGTCAGCTCCCGGCTGCATCCGCAGGCGCCGCTGATCACCGGCCAGCGGGTCATCGACACGCTGTTCCCGGTCGCTAAAGGCGGCACGGCCGCCATCCCCGGCGGCTTCGGCACCGGCAAAACCATGACCCAGCACCAGCTGGCCAAATGGTGCGACGCCGACATCATCGTCTATATCGGCTGCGGCGAACGCGGCAACGAGATGTCGCAGGTGCTCGAGGAATTCTCCAGCCTGATCGACCCGAAATCCGACCGGCCGATGACCGACCGCACCACCCTGATCGCCAACACTTCCAACATGCCGGTCGCGGCACGCGAGGCATCGATTTACACCGGCATTACGCTGGCAGAATATTACCGCGACATGGGCTACCATGTCGCGATCATGGCTGACTCCACCTCCCGCTGGGCGGAGGCGCTGCGCGAAATCTCCGGACGGCTGGAGGAGATGCCGGCAGAGGAAGGCTTCCCGGCCTATCTGCCCTCCCGTCTGTCGCAGTTCTACGAACGCGCCGGTATGGTGCAGACCCTCGGCGGCGGCCAGGGCAGTGTAACCATCATCGGCGCCGTATCCCCGCAGGGCAGCGACTTTTCCGAGCCGGTCACCCAGAACACCAAACGCTTTACCCGCTGCTTCTGGGCGCTGGACAAGGCGCTTGCATACGCCCGTCACTATCCCGCCATCAACTGGACCTCCAGTTACAGCGAATACATCGGCGATCTCTCCGGCTGGTATGCGAAAAACGTGGGCGAGGATTTCCTCTCCTGCCGCAGCCGGGTCGCCCAGCTCCTTCAGGAGGAAAGCCAGCTGATGGAGATCGTCAAGCTCATCGGCGCCGACGTGCTGCCGGACGATCAGAAGCTGGTCATCGAAACCGCCCGCGTGATCCGGGTGGGTTTCCTGCAGCAGAACGCCTATCATCAGGACGACACCTATGTACCGATGGAAAAACAGCTGAAAATGATGCGGGTGATTTTGTACCTGCACGAGAGCGCCCGCGCGCTCGCCGCCGCCGGCGTGCCGCTGGGCCGGATTCTTGAAACCGGCCTGTTCGACAAGGCGGTCAAGATGAAATACGACGTGCCCAACAGCCAGCCGGAACGCTTTGACGATTACATGACCGAGATTCAGGACACCATGCGTGCGCTGGCCTGATCCGCCGCGTGTTTGTACTCCGCCCGCACCCCACGGCCTGCGGGCGAACCCAGAAAGGCATGAGGCTTATGATTATTGAATATCTCGGGGTCAAGGAGATCAACGGCTCCCTGATCGCGCTCGAAGGTGTGAAAGACGCTTCCTATGAAGAAACGGTCACCATCCGGCTCGAAAACGGCACCGAACGGGATGGCCGTATCGTCCAGATCGACGGCGACCGCGCGGTGATCCAGGTGTTTGAGGGAACCAACGGCATCTCGCTGGACAACACCCGCACGAGGCTGATGGGGCATCCGGTGGAAATGCCGCTGTCCCCCGAGCTGCTCGGGCGCATTTTCGACGGCGCCGGAAGGCCGATAGACGGCTTGGGCGACCTGTTCCCGGTGGTACGCCGCGACATCAACGGTACGCCGATCAATCCGGTTTCCCGGGTGTATCCCCGCAACTACATCGCCACCGGCATCTCCTCGATCGACTGCATGATGACCCTCATCCGCGGTCAGAAACTGCCGATTTTCTCCGGTTCGGGCATGCACCACAACGAGCTGGCCGCGCAGATCGTGCGGCAGGCGCGCATCGCCGACGAGGAGGGCAAGGGAACCGATTTCGCCATTGTTTTTGCCGCAATGGGCGTGACCCACGACGTGGCCGACTATTTCCGCCGCAGTTTTGAGGAAAGCGGCGTGCTCGGCCGGGTGGCGATGTTCCTCAACCTCTCCAACGACCCGATCATCGAGCGCACGCTCACGCCGCGCTGCGCGCTGACCGCGGCGGAATATCTGGCATTTGACCTGAACATGCACATCCTCGTCATCATGACCGATATGACCTCCTATGCCGAGGCGCTGCGGGAATTCTCCTCCTCCAAGGGCGAGATTCCCGGCCGTAAGGGGTATCCGGGCTATCTGTATTCCGATCTCGCTTCGCTTTACGAGCGCGCCGGCATGATCAAGGGCAGCAGCGGTTCGGTCACCCAGATCCCGATCCTGACCATGCCCAACGACGATATTACCCATCCGGTGCCCGATCTGACCGGCTACATCACCGAAGGCCAGATTGTGCTCGATCGATCACTCGACAACAGCGGCATTTATCCGCCGGTGTCGGTGCTGCCGTCGCTGTCGCGTCTGATGAAGGACGGCATCGGCGAGGGCTTCACCCGCGCCGACCACGCGGCGGTTTCCAACCAGCTGTTCGCCTGCTATGCGAGGGTACAGGACGCCCGCTCGCTCGCCTCGGTTATCGGTGAGGAAGAACTGTCCCCCAGCGACAAAAAGCTGCTGCAGTTCGGCCGCCTGTTCGACCAGATCTACACCAACCAGCGCGAAAATGAAAACCGCACCATCGACCAGACACTGGATCTCGGGTGGAAGCTGCTGTCCACCCTGCCGCGGGAAGAGCTCGACCGTGTGGATGATGCCACACTGGATCAGTTCTATCATCCGGAAAGCTCGATTCTCGCCGATTTGGAGCAATCCCTCGAAATGCAGGAGGAAAAAGCCTGACGCAGGCACAATCACGGAAGAAAGGCGGTGACGCAGCTTGGCGGAACAGGTGTTTCCCACCAAAGGCAATCTGATCAACACCAAAAAATCCCTTGACCTTGCCCGGGTCGGCTTTGAGCTGCTCGACCGCAAGCGCAACATCATCGTGCGCGAAATGATGGCGCTCATCGACCGCGCCGCTTCGATTCAGTCCCGTATTGACGACGGCTACGCAAAGGCTTATCTTGCTCTGCAGCGTGCCAACGTCGCACACGGCATCTGCGCCGATATCGCGGCGGCGGTGCCGGTGGAAAACGGGCTGAGCCTGAGCAGCCGCAGCGTGATGGGGGTGGAAATCCCTATCGTGAAGCTCGACCCGCAGCCGGTGGAGCTCAACTACGGCTTTGTCTCCTCCAGTGCGCTCGTGGATGAGGCCTATATACGGTTCGATGAAGTGAAAAAGCTGACCGCCGAACTGGCGGAGGTTGAAAACAGTGTGTATCGCCTGGCTACGGCGGTCAACAAGACCCAAAAGCGGGCGAACGCGCTGAAAAATATCATTATCCCGCGTCTGACCTCCACGGTCAAGTACATCACCGATTCGCTCGAGGAAAAGGAACGGGAGGATTTCTCCCGCCTGAAGGTTATCAAAGCGCAGAAAACTGCTCGGAACAAATAGTTCCGGGCGGTTTTTCGTTTATAAAAATAAAAGTTTTGATCCGCCTTTTTCAAAAGGCGGTGGGGTATCGGGGCAACGCCCTGATTCGCTCTCCGAAGAGAGCGAAATCCTCTGGATTATAAGCGCAGGAGGGTAGCCTAATCCTTCCGGGGGAAGGTTTAGGCGTAGGGCACCCTCGCCGGGGGTGCCCTA
>CAJKBW010000024.1 GCA_905198295.1 uncultured Oscillospiraceae bacterium
GGCGGAGCCGGGGACATGTCCCCGGCTCCGCCTTTTAAAGTTTACAGATCGTCGGCATCCTGGACGGGCACGCCGCCGTCCTCCGGTGTGCCCGTCCAGCTGCCCTGTACATCCGAACGGATTTCGCCGCGGCCCTGTCGGCGCAGGGTGTCAGCGCTCGCCTCCGCCGGGGATTTTTTTCCGCCGCAGTGCGTTCCTTTTTTCTTTTCCGTCATGACTGTGCCTGCCCCTTTCGCTTAATAGTCTTCCACCTGCAGCTTGAACCAGGCCTGCGGTTTTTTGCAGACCGGGCACAGCGCCGGCGGGGTTGCGCCGCGGTAAATATGACCGCAGTTCAGGCAGACCCAGACCGTCTCGGCATCGCGCTGGAACACCTTTCCGGTGTTCAGGTTGTCCAGCAGCTTACGGAACCGCTGCTCATGGCTGTTTTCGATCTTCGCCACCAGGTCGAACAGTGCCGCGATATCGTTGAAGCCTTCTTCCTTGGCGACCTGAGCAAAGCTCGCGTACATGTCGCTCCATTCGTAATGCTCGCCGGCAGCGGCATCCAGCAGGTTTTCTGCCGTCCCGCGCAGCGCGCCGCCCTGCAGGCGCTTGAACCAGATTTCGGCGTGTTCCTTTTCGTTGTTGGCGGTTTCCAGAAAAATGTTGCCGATCTGCTCATAGCCTTCTTGCTTAGCCTGCGCGGCATAGAAGGTGTATTTGTTGCGTGCCTGGCTTTCGCCGGCAAATGCGGCCATCAGGTTGGCTTCGGTACGGCTTCCCTTGAGTTCCATTCTCGGACCATTCCTTTCGGTTGGATTTTCAGGCATAGTATGCGCTGTTTTCCCAGAATTACCCGGAACAGGCGGCGTTTTTCTTCGTCAAAAGCCCGTTTTTTTCGCCCGGAATCCCGTTTTTCGTCGCCTTGACACCGCCCCGGCGGTAGTCTATAATCAAAAGAAGATGTTCCGATGCCGAGGCACCGGAGGCCGCCGCAGGACGGCGTTTTTATGGAATGGGGGCTGCCGGCATGGCGGGATTTCTCAGGCGCTGTTGGGCGCAGATCGACGTGGAGGCGTTGCGGCATAATATGGCTGCGGTGCGTGCGGCGCTGCGGCCGGATTGCCGGATTATGGCGGTGGTTAAGGCCAACGCCTACGGACACGGCGATGCGGTGCTCGCGCCGTATATGCAGCGGTGCGGCGCGGACTGGTTTGCTGTCTCAAATATTGAAGAGGCCGCCATACTGCGGCGCCACGGCATTGCACAGCCGATTCTGATCCTTGGCATGACGCCGTGTGAATATGCGGGGCAGCTCGCGGAGCAGCGTCTGACCCAGACGGTATATTCCGCGGAATATGCTCATGCGTTGGCACAGAGCGCTGCGCAGGCCGGCGTGACGGTGGAGGTGCATGTCAAGGTGGACACCGGCATGAACCGCATCGGGTTTACCGCTGACGAGCCGGCCGCTGTCGCGGCGGTGTACCGCGCTGAAAACTTGCGCGCCACCGGGATTTTTACGCATTTTTCCTGTGCCGATGAGACCGGTGCGGATGCCCGCGCCTATACGCAGGCGCAGTATGCCCGCTTCTGTGCGGTATGGGAGGCGCTGCGGGCGGAGGGGATCGATCCCGGTCTGCGGCATTGCTGCAACAGCGGCGCGGTGCTGCAGTATCCGGAGATGCAGCTGGATATGGTGCGCCCCGGCATCATCCTGTACGGCCTGTGGCCGTCGGACGACCTGCAGGGCGCTGCGGATCTGCGGCCGGTGATGACGCTGTACAGCCGGGTGGCGCTGGTCAAGCGGGTGCCGGCGGGCGCATGCATCAGTTATGGGCGGAAATATACCGCCCCGGACGAGCGGGTAATCGCCACCGTAACCTGCGGCTACGCCGACGGGTATTCCCGCGCGTTTTCCGGTCGGGCGTCGATGCTCGTGCGCGGACAGGCGGCGCCGGTGGTCGGGCGGGTGTGCATGGACCAGCTGATGCTGGACGTGACCGGAATCCCCGACGTGCAGGCGGGGGACGAGGTGATTGCGGCCGGCGGTGCGCTGCCGTTCGACGATCTCGCCCGTATCGGCGGCACCATCGGGTACGAGCTGGTATGTGGGGTGTCCCGCCGGGTGCCGCGGGTATACGTCAGCGGGGACGAGGTGCTCGCTGTGGCCGATTATCTGGAATGAGGCCGACTGCGGTTTATGTCGGGGCGGGCCGTGTGCAGGATTTCGTATCCCAAGAAAAAAGCTTGCATTTTTCGGAAAACTGTGGTAAACTAATCAGGATGAATATAACGTATGGTGAAAGAGTGGGGTGACCCGCTCTTTTATCTTTGTCGGAGGGTTCCGGCAGGGAAGGGGGCGGCGTATGCCGAAAAACGGAAAGCCGGCCGGAGGCGTGGCGGCGGTTTGCTATGCGCTGGCGCAGCCGGTGGCAGAAGAACTCGGCCTGATGCTGTGGGACGTGCGCTTCGTCAAAGAGGGGGCAACCTGGTATCTGCGGTTTATCATCGATAAGGAGGAAGGCGTTGGTATCGACGACTGCGTGGCGATGTCCCGCCGGATGGATAAGCTGCTTGACGAGGCGGATCCGGTGCCGCAGTCGTATGTCATGGAGGTCGAATCCCCCGGCATCGAGCGGGAGCTGACCCGGCCGGAGCATTTTGCGGTGATGATGGGCTGGCCGGTGACGGTGAAGCTGTACCGTCCGATGGACGGCGTGCGGGAGTTTGCCGGTGAGCTGACGGACTACCAGAACGGCGATGTCACGATCGGCACGGCCGACGGACAGACGCTGACCTTTGCGAAAAAAGACATTTCCGCCGTCCGTATCCGCGAGGACGACCTGGACGAGGAATAAATGCGGCAGGTTCCGGACGTATAGCAGCCGGGATCCACGTAAGAAAGGATTGGTCATCAAAATGAATAACACGGAGTTCTTTGAGGCACTCAAGCTGCTGGAGAAGGAGAAGGGAATCGCGGAAGACTATCTGCTTGAAAAGATCCGCGCTGCGATCGTCATCGCGGTCAAGCGGGATTTCGGCGGCAACGACAATGTGTCGGTGGTGATGGAACCGTCGACCGGCGAATTCAGCGTCGCGCTGCTCAAGACGGTGGTCGAAGAGGTGGAGGATCCCGAGACCGAGATGCTGCCCGAGGAGGCGGTTAAGTATTCCAAGAAGGCCGTCGTCGGGGACACGGTGCAGATTCCGCTGGAGACCAAGCAGTTTGGCCGTATCGCCGCCCAGACCGCCAAGCATGTGATCCGGCAGGGTATCCGCGAGGCGGAGCGCGGCCAGCAGATGCAGGAATTCCAGCGCCGCAATCAGGAACTGATCACCGCCCTGGTGACCCGGGTGGATCCGGTCACCGGTGCCGTTACGGTGGAAATCGGCAAGGCGGAGGCGGTGCTGCCCAAGAGCGAGCAGATCGGCGATGAGGTGATCCGCGAGGGACAGCGCATCAAGGTGTATGTCGTGGATGTGCGTGAGGGCGACAAGGGGCCGCGCGTGCTGATCTCCCGTTCGCACCCGGGGCTGGTCAAGCGGCTGTTTGAAATGGAGGTCCCGGAGATCTTCAATGGCGTGGTGGAAATCAAGGCGGTTTCCCGTGAAGCCGGTTCCCGCACCAAGCTTGCGGTGCTCGCGCACGACGAAAACGTGGATGCGGTCGGTGCCTGCATCGGTCCGCGCAGCGCGCGGGTGGGCGGCATCGTCGAGGAGCTCGGCGGCGAGAAGATCGATATCGTGGAATACAGCGAGGATCCCGAGAAGTTCATCGCCGCGGCGCTGTCGCCCGCAAAGGTGCTGAAGGTCGAGGTCGATCCGGAAGGGGTCAAATCCTGCCGCGTAACCGTGCCGGACGGCCAGCTTTCACTGGCGATCGGCAACAAGGGACAGAATGCCCGGCTGGCTGCCAAGCTGACCGGCTGGAAAATCGATATCCGCCCCGAAAGCGGATTTTATGGAGAAGAAGAGGCCTGAGTAAGCTTTCCGGCCGCGGATGCCGTTCGGCGCGCCGGTCATGCAGAATGGCTGTATAAACCGGTTTCGGCCGGCATAAGGAGTGAGAGAAATGCGGACAAAAAAGGTGCCGCTGCGCAAATGCGTGGGCTGCAGCGAAATGAAGGAAAAAAAGCAGCTGGTGCGGGTGGTCAGAAGCCCGGAAGGGGACATCTCGCTGGATCTGACCGGCCGGAAGCCGGGGCGTGGCGCCTATGTCTGCGCGTCTCTGCCCTGCCTGCAGGCTGCCCGCAAAGCCAAAAGGCTCGAACGCGCATTTTCCTGCGCGATTCCAGCCGAGGTGTACGACCGTATGGAGGAGGAATTGCAGAACAGTGGAGGATAAGGCCATAAACGCCGTTGCCGGCCTGCTGGGTATCGCCCGGCGCGCCGGGCGCCTAAGCACCGGTTTTGATGCGGTGTGCGCGCAGATCGGCGAAGGGAAAGCAGAGCTGGTGCTGCTGGCCTGCGATCTGTCCGAAAAAACCGGCAAGGAGCTGCGGTATGCAGCCCGGGACCGGAAACTGTCCGCCATACGGCTGCCTTTGGATAAGGAGACGATCAGCCGTGCGCTCGGCCTGAAAAAGCCGGTGGGCGTGCTGGCGCTGACCGATAAGGGATTTGCGGATGCCGTCCGCAGACAATGCCGCGATGAGATTGAGGAGGTAACTGCCCTATGATGATGAAATACCGCGTAAGCGAGGTAGCCAAGGATTTTGAAGTGCCCGGCAAGGAGATTATTGCCGTGCTGGCCGAATATACCGACACACCGAAAAAGAGCATGACGGCGCTTGAGGAAGAAGAGCTCGACTGGGTATTTGAGACGATGACCCAGAAGCATCAGGTGGAGAGCTTTGATGCCTATTTTGCTGCCGGAGAGAAAAAGCGGGAGGAAGCGGCGGCCAAATCGGCCGCAAAGGCTGCAGAGGCGGCGCAGATGCCGGCCGCAAAAGCCGCAGCCCCGGCAGCATCCGCGGGCAAACCCGTTCAGGGTCAGCCGGCGCGTCCGGCAGGAAAGCAGCCGTCCGGCCAGCAGCCGGTGCAGCCGCAGAAACCGAAGGGGCCGCAGACGCCTAAGGCGCCGGTGGAGCGCCGTACGGTCGATACCCGTACCCCGCAGGTCAACGTCGGTAAATACGATGAGAAGTTCGATGTCCTTGCCCAGACCTCCAACCGGGTTCAGGGTGACGGCGGTGCAATCAAGAAGCAGAAACTCAACCAGCGCTCCCAGCAGTACCGCAAGCCGCAGCGCCGCCGGGAAACCGAGGCCGAGCGGATGCGCCGCATCCAGCTTGAACGGCAGAAAAAGCCGATCACCATCACCGTCGGCGACACGATCACCGTCGGCGAGCTGGCAATGCGCCTGAAGGCGACCGCTGGTGAGGTCATCAAAAAGCTGATGGTCATGGGCGTGATGGCGTCGGTCAACGAGGAAATTGACTTCGACACCGCGTTCCTGGTCGCGGAAGAGATGCACGCCAAGGTGGAGCGCGAGGTGGTGGTCACCATCGAGGAGCGCATCATTGATGACAGTGAGGATACCGATACCGACCTGATGCCCCGCGATCCGGTCGTGGTGGTTATGGGTCACGTCGACCACGGCAAGACCTCCATCCTCGACTACATCCGCAAAACCAAGGTGACCGCCGGTGAAGCGGGCGGCATCACTCAGCATATCGGCGCCTACCGTGTGGACGTCGACGGCCAGAAGATCACCTTCCTTGACACCCCGGGCCATGCGGCGTTCACCTCGATGCGCGCCCGCGGCGCCCAGATCACTGATATTGCTATCCTGGTTGTGGCGGCAGACGATGGCATCATGCCGCAGACGGTGGAAGCGATCAACCACGCCAAGGCCGCCGGTGTTTCGATTATCGTCGCGATCAACAAAATGGATAAGCCCGCCGCCAACCCTGACCGCGTGCTGCAGCAGCTCACGGAATACGAGCTGGTGCCGGAAGAATGGGGCGGTGATGTGATATGCGTGCCGGTGTCGGCGCATACCGGCATGGGCATGGACCGGCTGCTTGAGTCGATCCTGCTGGTCGCGGAAATGAAGGAGCTCAAGGCGAATCCGGACCGCGCCGCGAAGGGCACGGTTGTGGAAGCGCGGCTGGATAAGGGCCGCGGCCCGATCGCCACCGTGCTTGTGCAGAATGGAACGCTGCATTCTGGGGATATTATAGTGGCGGGCACGGCGGTCGGCCGTGTGCGCGCGATGACCGATGACCGCGGACGCAGGGCCGAAATCGCCGGCCCGTCGGTGCCGGTAGAGATCATGGGTCTCGACGAGGTGCCGACCGCGGGCGATATTTTCAACGCTGTCACCGACGAACGGCTCGCGCGCGAGCTGGTTGAGCAGCGCAAGACCTCCGCGAAGGAAGAGCAGTTCAGTCAGTACCAGAAAGTCACCCTCGACAACCTGTTTGACCAGATGCAGCTCGGCGAGATGAAAGAGCTGAACATCATCGTCAAGGCGGATGTGCAGGGTTCGGTGGAAGCGGTGCGGCAGTCGCTCGAAAAGCTGTCCAACGATGAAGTGCGGGTGCGGGTCATCCACGGTGCGGTCGGCGCGGTCAGCGAAAGCGACGTTATGCTGGCAAGTGCGTCGAACGCGATCATCGTCGGTTTCAACGTGCGGCCGGAGCCGCTCGCGCAGGATGCCGCCGAGCGCAGCAGCGTGGAGGTGCGGCTGTACCGCATCATCTATGACTGCATCGAGGAAATCGAAGCGGCCATGAAAGGCATGCTCGCGCCGAAGACCCGCGAGGTTATGCACGGCCGCGTTGAAGTGCGCGAGGTGTACCGTATCACCAATGTCGGCACGGTGGCCGGCTGCTATGTCCTCGAGGGCAAGGTGCTGCGCAATGACCTGCTGCGGGTGGTCCGGGACGGCATCATTGTTGCGGACGACAAAATGGCCTCCCTCAAGCGCTTTAAGGACGACGTCAAGGAGGTCGCACAGGGCTACGAATGCGGTATCGGTCTGGAGAAGTTCAACGACATCAAGGTCGGCGATATCTACGAAACCTATATCGTGGAGGAATACCGCGACTGACCGGGTGCCGGCAGGATAACGGGGCGGAAGCCTTCGGGCTCCTCCCTTTCCGGCATGTCCGCAGGCATGCGGCCCGCTGACAGAAAGGAACCATATGGCAAGCTATAAAATGAGCCGCACGAGCGAGGACATCCTCCGGGAGCTGACCGCGATTCTGCGTACGGTCAAGGATCCGCGGGTCAACGGCCCACAGGGAGCGGGGATGCTCAGCATCGTGCGGGTGGAAGTCACCAACGACATGTCCTATGCGACGGTGTATATCAGCTCGATGGATGGTCTGGAGGCTGCAAAAGAAGCGGTCCGGGGATTGAAATCCGCGGCGGGCTATATGCGCCGGGAGCTGGGACAGGCGCTGCATCTGCGGCATGTGCCGGAGCTGCGCTTTGTGGCGGACAGCTCGATCGAATACAGCGTAAATATCTATAAAAAGCTCGAGGAGCTTGAAAAGCAGGAAAAGGAAGGCGGCGGGCACGAAGCCTGAAGCTTCCCGGGCCGTGCGCGCCGGCCGGTGTGGCTTCGGCGGCATGCGGCGGGCCGACGCCCGATTCCTGCGAGAAAGGAACGGTCAATCACCATGAGTAAGGCTGTCACGGCCGCCCAGGCGGCAAGGCTGCTGCTTGAGGCAAATGACATTCTGATCCTGACCCATCAGTATCCCGACGGTGATACGCTCGGTTCGGGCTACGCGCTGTGCCGTGCGCTGCTGAAGGCCGGGCGCCGGACACGGGTGGTGTGTTCGGATCCGATTCCGGAAAAATACGATTATCTGCTGGACGGGCTGGAGGAGCCGGATTTTGAACCGGCATTCATCTGTGCGGTGGATGTGGCCGACACCAAGCTGCTCGGTTCTCTCAGGCGGTATGAAGGCAATATCCGGCTGTGCATCGACCATCACGGCTCGAACGTGCAGTATGCGGAATATCTGCTGCTCGACGCACAGAGCACCGCGACGGCGATGCTGGTGGCGGACGTTATCCGGGAGCTTGGTGTGCCGGTGGACAAGCCGATCGCCGACTGCCTGTATACTGGCATTGCCACCGACAGCGGCTGTTTCAAATATTCCAACACCACAGCCGCCACCCATCGGCTGGCGGCTGAACTGATGGATATCGGGGCGGATTACGCAGCAATCAATCGGGCGATGTTCGATATCAAGAGCCGCGCCCGGGTGGAACTGGAGCGGCTTGCGCTCGAAAGCATGAAGTTTTATCTTGGTGGCCGCTGTGCCGTGATGATCATCACCAATGAAATGGTGGAAGCAAGCGGTGCAAAAGAAAACGATATGGAAGGCCTCGCGCCGCTGCCGCGGCAGATCGAAGGGGTATGGGTCGGGGTGACCCTGCGGCAGAAGGCGGACGGCGCCTTCAAAGTGAGCGTGCGCACCGGCACCCATGCCGATGCGTCCGCCATCTGTGTGAAGCTCGGCGGCGGCGGACATGTCTGCGCCGCAGGATGTGCAATGGCCGGTCCGGCGGAGGACGCCGTTGCGCGGATACTGTCTGTTGTGGCGGAGACAGTGGAGGGGATCCGCTGAGGCATAGGAGGGGTTGCATGGATGGAATTATTTGCCTGGACAAGCCGCAGAACATGACCTCGTTTTCCTGCTGCGCAGCGGTACGACGGCTGCTGGGCGGAGCGAAAATCGGCCATGCCGGTACGCTGGATCCAATGGCTACCGGAGTGCTGCCGCTGCTGGTCGGCCGTGCGACGCGCGCGCTTGATCTGTTGCCGGTGCACGATAAGCGCTATACAGCGGTGATGCGGTTCGGGATGGTCAGCGATACTCAGGACATTTGGGGCAGTGTCACCCGGACCCAAAAGGCGCCGCCTTCGCTGGGGGCGATTGAAGCGGCGTTGCCCGCCTTCCGCGGGGAGATCCAGCAGGTGCCGCCGATGATGTCGGCGCTCAAGAAGGACGGCGTACGGCTGTACGAGCTGGCGCGGCAGGGCATCGAGGTGGAACGGCAGGCGCGCGGTGCCACCATCTATTCGCTGGATATCGTGGATTACAATCCCGAAAAGGGCGAACTGACCATCGACTGTCTGTGCTCGCGCGGCACCTACATACGCACCCTGTGCCACGATCTCGGCCAGATGCTTGACGGGGTCGGCGGCGTGATGACCGCGCTGCGGCGAACGATGGCCGCGGGCTATACGCTCGACCGCTGCATCACACTCGACGAGGCGCGGGAGCTGACCGAAAAGGGCCGGCTTGCCGAAAAGGTGCTGCCGGTGGAGAGCGCGTTTGAGGCGTGTTCGTCGGTGCAGGTTTCCGCGGCGCAGGCGGTGCGGTTTGCCAATGGCGGTGCGCTGTCGCTTGAACGTCTGCACCAGCCGGTATCCGGGACGGTACGGGTATACGCGCCGGACGGCCGTTTCCTGGGGCTGGGTCGCCCGGTGGACGGCGAGTTGAAAATCGTCAGGCTGTTTTGACGCGATCCGTCGGAAGACGGCGCGCGGAAACGCGTTGCTGCGCTGCGGGTAAAACAAAGCCTGTCTAGGACAAATTGGCGCCGGCTGGCCGTCATGGCCGGCCGGCGCTTTTCAAAGGACTGACACAAGGATGAAAATGCTGCCGAAAACCTATTCGCTTACGGCTCTTGCCGAATTGCCCTGCGTCCCGCGCGCCGTGGCGCTGGGCATATTCGACGGGGTGCATCTCGGCCATCGGGCGGTCATTTCCCGCGCGGTTGGGTACGAGGACACCCGTGCGGCCGTCTTCACCTTTTCCCAGCCGTCCTGGTCGCTGCCGAAAAACAACGCCTGGGAGCTGCTTTCCGCGGACGGACGCGCGGCGGCGTTTGCCTCGCTGGGCGTGGAAGAGGTTATTGAGGCGGATTTTGACGCGATTCGGGATATGCCGCCGGCGGCGTTTGTGCGGGAGATCCTGCATGAGCAGTTGAATGCCCGCCGGGTGTGCTGCGGGTTCAATTTCCATTTTGGGCGGGACGGTGCCGGTGATGCCGCACAGCTGGCTCAGCTGTGCGCGGCCTACGGGATCGAGACCAGCGTCGTCGAGGCGGTGATGATCGACGGCGAGCCGGTCAGCGCCTCCCGTATCCGCCGCCTGATTGAACAGGGTGAAGTCCAGCAGGCGGCGCGGCTGCTTGGCCGGCCGTTTACCATCGATTTTTCGGTGGTCGGCGGGCAGCATCTCGGCCGGCTGCTCGGCACGCCGACCATCAACCAGCCGCTGCCGGCGCATTTTGTGCGTCCGCGTTTCGGGGTTTACGCCTCGAGCGTGGAGGTGGACGGAAAGGTCCGGCATGGGGTGACCAACATCGGCGTGCGGCCGACGGTGGGGGCGGAAGGCCCCCTTGCCGAGACCTGGATTCCGGAATACAGCGGCGATCTTTACGGCTGCCGGGTACCGGTTTCGCTGGTCAGCTTCCTGCGTGCAGAGACAAAATTCGATTCGGTGGAGGCGCTGCAAAAGCAGATCGTGAAGGACGAAAAGATCGCACGCCGTGCAGTATATGGCGACAGCGGCGAGGGCATCCGTGCGGTGCTGTTTGATTTTGACGATACTCTTCAGGATCGTCCGAAGGCGTTTCTCGCCTACTGCGGCATGTTTTTGGACAAATATTTTCCTAACCTTTCCCCGAACGAGCGGCAGGCGCGTGCGCAGGAGATGCTGCGGCGCAATAATGGCGGCTATGTCAATTATATCGACTACTTCCTATCGCTGTTTGAGGACTGGGGCTGGAAGGACGCGCCGCCGGTGGGTGATATTTACCGGGAATTCCAGTTCCGCTTCCCGGATTATTCCCATCTGTTCCCTGACGCGCTTACCGTGCTGCAAACACTGCGCCGGCGGGGATACCTCGTCGGAATTATTACCAACGGCCCGTCGGTGCTGCAGAACCGGAAACTCGATGTCTGCGGCCTGCGCCCGTATGTCGATCTGGCGGTGGTATCGGGGGACGAAAAGGTGCACAAGCCGGATGCGGAAATCTTTCGGCGTGCAGCAGCCCGGCTCGGCGTCGCCTGCGGCAGCTGCCTGTATGTCGGCGACCATCCGGTCAATGATGTGCAGGGGGCACAGGCTGCCGGGATGCATCCGGTGTTTATCAATGCTTATGGCAGAAGTGAACCGGTGCCGAACGTGCCGGAAATCCGCAGCCTCACCGAACTGCTGGATCTGGTGGAATAAAATAACCTCTATAATCATCAGAAAAAATACGTCGACTTATCGTCCGTAAAATAGGGGAGGTATATCGGTTGAAATGTCAAGTTTGTGGCGCGGAAAGCGGCAAATACCCTCTTTGCCGCATGTGTAATGCCAAAAGAGAAACAGGTGAGATCATCAAATGTCAAAAATGCGGTTATTGGCATCATGTAGGGCAGCCTTGTGCAATTGTTGAAACAGGGAATAGTGAAGGCCATTATCGCTATGAACCGAAAGCGTCCCTGATTAGTAAAAATGAAGCGGCTTTTTTTAAGGCAATAAAAAGTGTTTTAGCGGATGATTACCGGCTCTTTCCCCAGATCAATCTGGCGTCTTTTATTAACCGTGTCGATAATGTACGCTTTCAGAATGAACTATTTCGCAATGTTGACTTTTTGATAACAGATACCCAGTACTGTCCAAAAATGGTTATTGAGATAAATGATCGTTCACATTTGACACAGGAACGACGGGAACGGGATGAAAAGGTCAAGAAAATATGTGAAGAAGCCGGAATCCCCATTATAAATTTGTGGACTTCATACGGGGTGAATATCGAGTATATACAAAATAAAATCAATGAAACACTACAGAGCCTGCCAGTGAAAAGAATACATCATTTCGATGCTGCAAATGATAATTCAGCAGTTGAAAACAGATTCCGACCAGAGAGCACTCCTTCCACTGGACAACAGGTTAAAGCGAAAAAGCAGGGGTGTTATATCGCTACCTGCGTGTATGGAGCCTATGATTGTCCGGAGGTTTGGACGCTCCGACGCTACAGGGATGCCGTGCTTGCTAAGACCTGGTATGGGCGGCGCTTTATTTCTGCGTATTATGCAGTAAGCCCTAAGGTGGTTGATTGCTTTGGAGACGAGAAATGGTTTCATAAACTGTGGAGGAGTATACTGGATCGAAAAGTAAAGAAACTTCGGGCAAAAGGATTTAATAGTGCCCCTTATGATGATCTGTCGCAGTAAATTTTTTGCTGCTGGATCTGGTGGAATAAAGAAGAGGGACCAGCTTAAGCCGGTCCCTCTTCCTCATTATTCGCTGCCTTTTCTGCCGATTCGCCGGTTTCCCTCGCCATTTCGGCACGGTGTTTTGCCTCCAGCTGTTCCCGCCGCCGCTGCGCCGCGCGGCCGAGGCTCAGCTGCACGACCACGACGACCGCAGCGATCAGCACCAATATCCCGCCGATTCCGATCAGGACGTATACCCAAAGAGGTTCGCGCAGGTCGTCCATCCCGCTGTCCGGCAGGCCGTCGGGCTGGTTGTCCGGCTGTCCGGCGAGCGGGTGCCGTGCCAGATAGGTTTCCAGCGAAAGCGGCTGGCCATCGGGCAGAGTGGCGTCGTCATAGGGCAGCACCGCTGCACGGCTGCCGTCGGACAGATACACAAAGGAGTAGTCGCCCAGATACAGGCAGATTTTGGATGCCTCGGCAAAACCGGTGGTTTTCAGTGCTTCGAGCAGTGCGGCCGGACTCTGCAGCACTGCGAACATGCCGGGGGAGTCGGCCGGAGCGCATTCGGCACCGAGAATTTCCGCGCCATAGGGACTGCGGGGACGCACGAAATACACCCCGAGCATCGCCTGTCCTGCGGAATCGGCCTCGAACGGCACCGCCCACATGGCCTTTCCGCTGACCGGATAAGTGTCGTAAATGGTGCCGCTGAGATTATAAAAGGCCTGCAGCGTATCCTCGTCAGCATAGAAAAAGCGCAGGCTGTGTTCCGGATAAACGGCGGTGACATGCAGTTCCGGCCACGGCGTATCCGGCTGCGGTGCTCCGTCGGCAAAAAGCGGTGCGATGCGCTCCTCGACCGTTTCGGCGCTTTGCAGCTGGGCGGATATCCATTCTTCGGTCAGCGGAGCGGTATCGTCCGCGGAGGCAGGCAGCATGCCGCACAGAAGTGTGGACAGGAGTACAAGTGCGCACAGCATGCCGGCCGGCCGTTTTTTCTTCTGCATACGATAATTCCTTCTCCCACAGGCTTGATTCCCATAGCATAACAGAATTTCTGTCCGCATGCAACCGGCCCGGCAGCTTATCCGACCGGAAAAACCTGCCGTTCGGGCAGAATACGGCGGCGGACCGGATATTTCCGGCCGCCGCTGTCGGAAAGAGAGAAAGAAACGCTATTGCCGGCCAAAGCCGCCGCCCATACCGCCGGGTGGTGTTCCGCCGCCTCCGGGGTTCATGCCTCCCCCGCCGGGATTCATGCCGCCGGCACTGCCCACCGTCATGGAAACGGAAGAAAGGGTAAAGCTCTGCGCCGCAGTGCCGCCGGTGAGGGTGCCGTCTTCCGCAAAACCGTCGTCATTGGCCGCGGACAGGCCGCCGCCGGTATACAAGGTGTAGGTTTCTCCGACGGTCATGCCCGGTGCGCTTATGACCGCCGTCTGCCAGGCGCGCACCGGTGTAAAGGCGGCAAGAACATTGCCGTCGGCATCGGTGAGCGCAACCGTTTCCCCGGCCGCGCTGCGGGTGCTCAGGGTTACCATCGCCGAAGGCTGGGCAGAGGTGTGTGAAAAGCCCTGCGCCATTCCGCTCGAGCCGACGCATACCACCACACCGCCGCTGACGACCGCGCTGCCGTCGTAATCGAATGCCCCGTTGCCGTCGTTATCCGGCCCGGTTACCAGAACGGTGCCGCCCTCAATGGAAAGGCTGCCGTTGACGTCGATGCCGTCGCCCGAAGCGTCCACGACGATATAGCCGCCGGCGATCCGCAGTGAGGCAGTGCCGCTGCCGAAGCTGTTCTGGCCGGGACGGCCGCCGAGTGAGGAAGCGTCAGCGCCACCGGCGCCGTTAATGCCGTCATCCGAGGCGGTGATGTGCAGGGTACCGCCGGTGATCTCCAGCGAGAGTGCCTCGACTCCCTCATAACTGCGGGAGATGCGGATTTCCCCGCCGCTGATCGCCAGGGCATTGTCGGCATGGATGCCGTCGTCGCCGGAGAAGATGGCAAATACGCCGCCGCTGACCGACAGATCCCCGTTGGTGTGTATGGCGTCGTCGGAGGTGTCGAGGGTAAACTGACCGCCGGTGATCTGCAATCCGCTGCCGGCCTTCAGCCCTTTGGCGCTCGGCGTGTCCTCGGCGGTCTGGATCTGCTGTCCGCCCCATGCGCCCCAGCCCGGCCGTATTTCCCCGCTGCGGTCGGTGCTGGCGTTGGCACTGCCGCCGCCGGTTTTTAATGTGATGTTCCCGTCAGTGATGCGCAGCACGGTTTCCGCCTGGATGCCGTCCTGTCCAGCGGTAATGGCGATGGTGCCGCCGTCGATCGCTGCGAAGCCGCGGGCGGCATCTTCGGTGTTGTTGGATTTGATGCCGTCGTCGCCGGCGGTGACGGTGAGGGCGCCGGCGCGGATTTTGACGCTGTCCTTGCCCTGAATGCCGTCGGCCGCCGCATCGACGGTGAGCGTCCCGTCGGCGATCACGAATTCATCCTTGCAGACGATACCGTGTGCGGCACCGGTTACGGTCAATGCTCCGGTGCCGTTGATCGTCAGGTCGGCTTTACTGAACAGCGCCGCATCCACATGGGATTCCTCGGCGGCCAGGTCATCGCCTGTGCTGTCCGCAAGGGTATTCTGACTGCCGGGCGCGAGCAGGAGAAACACCTTGTCGGCGCTGCGGATATACAGCGCCCCCGGCCCGCTCTGGCAGCGGATGGCTGCGCCGTCGAGCACCAGCCACAGCTTTTCTCCGTCGGCATCCACAATCACCCGGCCGTCATCCAGCGTGCCGGAGAGCAGGTAGGTGCCTCCGCCGGTGATGGTGATGACGGTGCCGGAAACGGCGGCGCCGGTGCCGTCCACCGCGATGGTGTCCCCGGAAAAGGTGATACGGGTCGCGTTTGCCTCGTCATAGGAGGCGCGCAGATCGTTATCCGTGTAGCTGAAATCCATATTTTCAGTGGATGCGCTGATGCTGCCGTCTGCATCGCCGACCGATACGGTGCCGTCTGATGCGGTGCTCTGCCGTTTGCAGCCGGTGGAAAGCAGCAGCGCGGTGATACAGCCGAGTGCCGCCAGGGTGAGCGCGGTACGGCCGCGCCGGATAATGGTCATTGTCGTCACATCCCTTCTGTGTTTACAGCACCATGCCGGTGTCCTCGTCCATCGCGTCCGCGCGGGCGAGCAGAATATCCAGATTGCCGTTGCGGCAGCGCAGCTCGTCAAGAAAAGCTTTTTCTTTTGCCGGATCCCGCAGGATAAGCCGGTAATGCAGCTGGAACAGGCTGCCGAGATTGGTGGTCTTTACCCGCAGCAGCTGTGCACCAGTGGTATAGGCGGTAAACAGGTCGTCGAATACACCGGTGTAGTCGAGGTTTTCCGGAATGGTGATCTTGAGCAGCTTTTCCTCTCTGCGGTTTTCGCCGAACCGCAGCAGGGTATACAGCAGCTGGAGGCCGCACAGCAGTACAGTCAGCACCGCTGCAATGCCGATATAGCCCATGCCGGTGGCCAGACCCACCGCCATCGCGAGGAACAGGTTGGTGATCTCCTTGGCGCTGCCGGGAACCGAGCGGAAACGGACCAGACTGAATGCCCCCATTACCGCGACGCCGGTGCCGACGTTGCCGTTGACCAGCATGATGACGACCTGCACAATCGCGGGCAGGGTGGCAAGCGTGATGAGGAAGCTTTTGGAATACCGGCTGCGGATCATGCTCATGCCGGCGATGACAGCGCCTAGGATGAGCGAGGCAAGGGTGCAGGCGAAAAAGCCCGCCGCGGTGATCGGTGTGGTGAGAACGCTTTCCAGCAGAAGATTAAGCACAGTCGATTCCTCCCAGCGCCTGCGCGGCATCCGCCGTCAGCAGGCTTTCTTTATAAGCATTGCCGTATTTGGAGAAGGTGGACGGCCAGATGGCCAGATCACTGAGCGCTTCAGCCAGCCACAGCGGCATCGCGCCGACGCATTTGATCTCCATGAGCCGCTCATCCGGTGCGAGCAGCGGGCTGCCGCCGGAGCCGGCAGTCAGGTCGAGCGTATCCCGCCGCCACAGGATGCGGCGGTCAAACGTGATCCGCAGCCCGTTATCGTCCCGCCCGCAGAATGCGCTGCGTTCATAGGACAGATACATCGCCGGCGCAAGTCCGGGATACCGGGAACGAAACCAGTCGATTTCCCGGGTGATCTGCCCGGGATCGGGCGGCGGGCAGCGGCCGGTCAGATACGCCGCGGCGATGTTGAGCGGCATGCGCACCCGGCGTTTATAAACAACGCCCTTGTATTTCTTTTTCAACTCTGCGAATACCGGCGTATCATCCGCCGGCACACCGTAGCAGCGCAGCCGCAGTTTTTCCTTGTAGACCGGTTTTTCCAGCGAGGTGCGGATCAGCCGGCTGTCCGGTGTGTCGTAATAGATGTTGCCGATCAGACTTTCGGCAAACCGGTCGGGCTGCACGAATTCACCGATGCGGGCGAGCAGGCGGCGGTATTGTCCGGCATCGAGCCGGTATTTTTTCTCCACCCGTTTGAAAATTCCCTGATAAGCGGCCATGCGGTTTTCCCCCTTTTCCGCCTTCAGCGTAGCGCCTTAACCTGAAAAAAGCCTGAAATGAAATTTTACGGAATTGTAAATACGGTACGCACATAAATTTCAGTCTTTTTTCAGCCTTTTGCGGTAGGCTGTTTGCAGGATGCGGGAATTCCGGTATAATACAAGCAGAGAGACTCGGCAGGGAAAGGCGGGGAAGGCGATGCAGGTGCTGGTGGTGGAAGACGAAAAACGCCTCGCACAGGCGCTCGCACAGATATTAAAGGAAGAAAAGTATCTCGTCGATGTTGCGTATACCGGCAGCGACGGGCTGGATTACGGCCTGAGCGGGATTTACGATGTGATCGTGCTCGATGTGATGCTGCCCGGCCTAAGCGGCTTTGAAATTGCCGCGCAGCTGCGCCGGGAGAAAATCAACAGCGCCATTCTCATGCTCACTGCAAGGGATGCTGTGCCCGATCGTGTGGCCGGGCTGGACAGCGGTGCGGACGACTACATGACCAAACCTTTTGCGCCGGAGGAGCTGCTTGCGCGGGTGCGGGCGCTGACCCGGCGGCATGGGGAGGTGGTGCTTCGGGAGATGACCTATGCGGATCTGACACTGGATCTGTCTACCGGTGACCTCACGTGCGGGGGGAAGGCAGTGCGGCTGAATTTCAAGGAATTCGCAGTGATGCAGCTGCTGCTCGCCGCACCCGGCACGGTGGTGCCCAAGGAGACGCTGCTGGTTAAGGTGTGGGGCTACGAATCCGGGGCGGAGGACAACAACGTGGAGGCCTATATCTCCTTTCTGCGCAAAAAGCTGGCGTTTCTCGGTTCGCGGGTAAACATTACTGCACTGCGCCGGCTAGGCTATCAGATCACCGAAAGGCGGGAATGAAGAATGGGGATGCGCGGGAAACGCCGCGGGCGGCCGGAGGGGGTGGACATGCTGCTCCGGCTGCGTCGGAAATTCGTGCTGATCAATATGGTGTTCGCGGCCTCGGTGCTGCTGTGTGTGTTTGCCGCGGTGTGCGTGAGCACCTACCGTTCCGCCCGATCGGATGTGGAGCGTACGCTGGAACAGGCGCTCGCTGACCGCCGCGGGGAGCAGGTGCCGCCGTCCGTCCAGCTGCCCGAGGGCAGCCGGCCGGAGGATACGCCGCCCAAAAACTGGATGCTGTATTATACGGTGATGGTGAATACCGAAAACGATACGGTTACCGTACTGCAATCGGGCGCCGGCTTCTCGGATGAGGAGTTGGCCGCCGCGGCGCAGAAGGTGATTGCCGGCGGGGAGACCACAGGCCGGCTGCGGGAGGAAGCGCTGTATTATGCACGGCGGGACGTGCGCGGCGGCACCCGGGTGGCGTTTGTGGAGGCCTCCTATCTCACCGAATCCATACGCCGGCTGCTGTGGCAGTCGGCGGGCATTGGTGCGATCAGCCTGCTGGCCTTTTTTGGCATCAGCGTGTTCCTCGCGCGCTGGGCGCTGCGGCCGGTGGAACGCGCGTGGCTTCAGCAGCGGCGTTTTGTGGCGGACGCATCACACGAGCTGAAGACGCCGCTGACGGTCATCCTGGCCAACAACAATATTTTGCTCAGCCATCCGGAGGAACGGGTGGGCAGTCAAAAGCAGTGGCTGGAGAGCACCGGTGAAGAGGCGCAGCACATGCGCCGGCTGGTGGACGACCTGCTGTTCCTCGCCAAATCCGACGCCGGGGAGCGTCCACCGGCGCGGGAGACGGTGGATCTGAGCGATCTGACGACCAGCGTGCTGCTGTCGTTTGAGCCGGTCGCCTATGAAAAGCAGGTGGCGCTTGAGGCGCAGGTGGAACCGGATATCACAGTTGCCGGCGATCCCACCGCGCTGCGTCAGCTGGTGCATATCCTGCTGGATAATGCCTGCAAATATGCCGGAGCGGGCGGCCGCGCCGCGCTTTCGCTGGACCGGCAGGGCGGAACTGCTGTGATTCGGGTGAGCAATACAGGTGTGCCGATCCCGCCGGAGGATCTGCCGCACGTGTTCGAGCGGTTTTATCGCGCGGACAAAGCGCGTACCCGGGAGGGCGGCTATGGCCTCGGCCTCGCGATCGCCAAAAGCATTATGGATCGGCAGGACGGTGCCCTAACCGTTTCCAGCGACGCGGAAAACGGCACCGTGTTCACCGCTGTGATCCCGGTTGCACGGCACTGAGTGGACAGAATAAAAAGCGGGGGCTGCAAATTTTTTGTAGCCCCCGCCCTTATTTTATTTTCCGCAGCCGGTGATATCGCTTCTAGCGCCACTGCATCGAGAGATACCAGACACCGACGAGAATCAGGCATACTGTCAGCATAAACAGCAGATACAGAAGCCGAATTCCCCGTGTTTCCATACGGCGGGCCTGAAACAGGGAAAATCCCAAAACCACCGCCGCCACACAGAGCCAGAACACCAGTGTAAAGCCATTGGCGTTGAAAGCATTTTCGGAACAGCCGCAGCCCAGCCAATTGACGATAACCCTTGTATTGAGCAGAGAATACGGTAGATACAGCACCGGAAACAGCAGCAGCGGCCCAAACAGGGACAATGCCTTCTTGGCGCCCGCTCTCATGGCCGATCGCCTCCTTGATTCGTGTCATATTCCGCAGGAAACCGCCCTGCGGCCCCCCAGAAAACCCGCGGCAGGCCGGCTTGGTCAGCCGCCGGCCACCCGCTTATACGTGTTGAGCAGCGCCAAAAACTCCTGCCGGTAGCCGCCCGGGTCGCGGCCGAGATTTTGCTCCGCCAGCTGCATCACCGACTCAAGTGTCGCCTCTCCGGTGTATTCGGAGCTGCGCAGCAGGTGCCCGAACGCCGCAACCGCACATGCAAATCGGAAATCGCTGGTATTTTCACCGTATACGGCGTTCAGCGTCTCTTTGGTGAACAGCTGGCTCTCGCTCCCGTCCGGTTCCTTATAACGGATGTGTACGGCAAAGGGATTATCCGCCGTCTGGCCCTGCTCGGTGAGTTCAATTTCAAACAGCGCAACCACATCGGTGCCCGCGCCGATTTCTCCGGCGTCCTTGGTATCGTCCGCAAAATCCTCGTTGTTCAGCATACGGTTTTCATACCCGATCAGCCGATAGCTCTTCACCAGCTGCGGATCAAACACCACCCGTGCTTTGACGTCCTTAGCCACGGTGAAAAGGTTGCTGCCCAGTTCCTCGACGAGCACCTTCTTGGCGGTCTGCACCGAATCGATATATGCCTGGTTGCCGTTTCCGTTTTTCGCGAGCGTTTCCATCACGTCGTCGCGCAGATTACCGGTGCCGAAGCCGAGCACACTCAGATATATCCCGCTGTCACGCTTTTCGGCGATGAAATCCTCAAGCTGTGCGGTGCTGGAAAGACCAACGTTGAAATCACCGTCGGTCGCGAGAATCACCCGGTTGTTGCCGCCCTCCCGAAAATTCTTCTGCGCAAGCGCATAGGCGGTCTGGATGCCGTCCGCACCGGCGGTGGAGCCGCTGGCGGTCAGGCTGTGGATGGCGTCGAGGATCCGCTCCTTGTCCGCACCGCTGCAGCTGTCGAGCACCACTGCTGAGCTGCCCGCATAGGTGACGATGGACACCCGGTCGTCCTCGTCCAGCGTTTCCACCAACAGGCTGAACGCGCTCTTAAGCAGCGGCAGCTTGTCGAACGAATCCATCGACCCTGAGGTATCGAGCAGAAAGGTCAGATTGCTGGGACCGAGCTTGTCTTTATCGATTTCCGGCGTCTTTACCCGGATGAACGCCATCTGTTTGCCGCTGCGGAAGGGAGAGGGGCCTACCTCGGTGTATACCGCAAAGGGGGCATCCTCCGGCTCCAGCGGGGTTTCATAGCGGAAATAGTTGATCAGCTCTTCGGTGCGCACCGCATCCTTCGGCGGCAGGCTGCCGGTGTTCAGGTAGCGGGTCACGTTGCTGTACGACGCGGTGTCCACCTTCAGGGAAAAGGTGACGGTGGATTCCTCCTCCGCCGTGACTTCCGGGTTTTCGATGATCTCCTGATAGGTTTCCCCGCCGCCGTTCGGCGTAATGTCGTAGGAAGGATACATGCCGCTGTCCATGTTCATGGCATCGCCTGGGGCCAGGTCCCCGCCGCTTTTTGCCATGGAGCACCCGCTGAGCAGCAATGCGGCCGCCAGCAGCAGGCCGATTGTTTTCCGTTTCATGTGTCAAACCTCCTCCGTCTGCATTTGCTTTTCTATAATGGATAACCGCGCAGCAGGCAGGAATGTTACAGCCCGGCGAAAAATTTTTTACAGAATCTGCCGGCTGAGAGCAATCAGTGTATCCAGCTCGTACCGGCAGGAGAGGGTATAGGTGATCCCGCCGGCCGAAAAGGTCAGCAGGTTGTAGTCCCGGGTGCGGCGCGCATAGGCGGTGCTGCCGTCGATGGACAGCGGTGAAAAGCCATCCGGTGCGGCAAAAGTGCTGCCCGGCTCCATCACCAGCACCACATCATCCCGCGCAGTATCCCGCAGCGTATAAATGCTCTGGCCGTTATCCCATTCCGACGAGGCCACCCGCAGATTGTCCGGCAGGGTAAAATTCAGCGGCAGCAGAGTATCGGCAGCGGATGCCGGCGAAGAGGCACTGTCTGCCGGCGGCGGGTTATCGAATCCCCGCAGCAGCCGGGGCAGAAGCCCAACCACAAGAAGCAGCGCCGCCGCAGCGGCCGCGGCACCGGAAACCCAGCGCACGGTGCTTTTTCTGTGCAGCTGCGTGCGCATGCGGCTGTCCAGCCGTGGTGTCAGGATGGCGGGCTGCTGCATCAGCTCCCGCCGGTACTGTTCGCCCTCCCGCTCCATGTAGTGTTCGGCGAGCTCTTTGTAAAAGCGTTCGGCGTCATTCGGCTTCAACGGCATATCCCCCCTCCGCCAGCAGTGCGGCGATTTTTTTCTTCGCCCGGTGCAGCCGGACGTTGACATTATTTTCACTGATTCCGAGCAGCCGCCCGATGGTTTTGTGCGGCAGATCATAGGCGTATTTGAGCAGAAAAACGCTGCGCAGCTCCTCACTCAGACCGTCCACAAGCGCGAGCATCTGCTCGGCGGATACCGCCGCGAGTACGTGTTCCTCCAGGTTGAAGCCGTCCGGCTGCTCCTCGTCCGGCATCTCAGCAGGCTGCCGGCGCTCCTTGTGCAGCATTGTCAGCGCCGTGTTGCGGGTGATGGTTGCCACGAACGCCAGACAGCGGTTGGATGCCGGATCCTCGATTTTGCGCATGTTTTTAAAAATACGGATAAACGCCTCGCTGACCGCGTCCTCCGCGAGCATGGGGTCCCGCAGAATCCCGTAGGCCTTCTGCAGCATCAGCCCTTTATAATGGGTGTAGATGTACTCGAACGCTTCCCCCTCCGCCGGGGAAGCCAGCGCAAAAAGCCACCACACCGTACGTCACCCCCAAACCATCCCGTAAAGTATAACCCGCAAAGCGGTCTCTTTCTTACCATCATGGCATACGAAAAATAAAAATGCAAGAAAAACCGCAGTGTTTGGCAGTGGTTTTCCTGTATGCCGTTCCTTTTGCGTGACATACTATTATCGGACAAAAAGCACATGGATCCGGAAAGGAAGGAGCGCGCAATGGACAATATACACGGCCGTCCGGTTGGTCCCGACGGCGAGGAGCTGTTTGACGAAATGTATCCGGTGGCGTCGTCGATGGAGTGCACCGGGCTGATTCCGGCCGCACCGGCCGCACCGGCGGAGGTGGATTCGTACAGCGATATCTACGACATCCCGCTCGCCAAAAATGCAAAGGACGCCAACCATCATCTGCAGAATGTCACCGCGGCGGACACGCCCACCCCGAAGCAGAAGCACAAAACCAAAAAGGGGCGATAATTTCCGTCACCCGGCGCAAAGACGGTATAGCGGGAGGCGTATCCACGGATACGCCTCCCGCTATTTTTCCGCTGCGGCGGATAGGCGGGGGCGCTGTGCGAAAATGTTTTCGGGGAGAAAAGCGAAAAACCTCTTTACAACCCGGCGGCACCATGCTATAATACATATCCGTATGTGGGATGCCCCACATTGTGTCCATCACCCGGACGGCGGAGTATGCCTCGGCTGAGGAAGCACCGTTTCCCCGCGCTGGGTTTTCGGATAATTTTTGCAATGAGGTGAAAGAACATGCTGGCTGAAGAAAAAACCGCAATCATGAAAGAGTATGCCACTCACGAAGGGGACACCGGTTCTCCTGAAGTGCAGATCGCTGTGCTGACCAAGCGCATCAACGATCTCACCGAGCACCTGAAGGTGCACAAGAAGGATCATCACTCCCGCCGTGGGCTGCTGAAGATGGTCGGTCATCGGCGCAACCTTCTCAACTACCTGATGAAGAAGGATGTTATGCGCTATCGTGCGATTATCGAGAAGCTCGGTATCCGCAAGTAATGGAGCAAATAAGGCAGGCGGGCGCTCGCCCGCCTGCCTTTTGCGCATTAAACCGCATTGGCTGATATCGGGGCGGTTGGGTTTTAGCAGTGAAACGAACGCTTACCCGTGGTAAACGCTGGTTTTATTGCTAAAAGTCCGGCTGTGCCCCGAATCAAATAAACGGGAAGCGCTGCTTCCCCGAAAAAACGGAGGTACTGTCCATGTTTGAAAGCTACCGGAAGTTTGAGACGACTCTGGCCGGACGCCCGCTGGTCGTGGAAACCGGCAAGATGGCACAGCTGTCGAGCGGCTCCTGCCTCGTGCGCTACGGCGACACGGTGGTGCTGTGCAACGTCACCATGTCGGACAAGCCGCGCGACGGCGTGGATTTTTTCCCGCTGTCGGTGGATTATGAGGAAAAGCTGTACGCGGTCGGCAAGATTCCCGGCTCGTTCCAGCGCCGTGAGGGCCGTCCGAGCGAAAAGGCCATTCTGACCTCACGGGTCATCGACCGCCCGATCCGTCCGCTGTTTCCGAAGGATATGCGCAACGACGTGTCGCTGGTGTGCACCGTGATGTCGGTGGATCCCGACTGTGCGCCGGAAATCACCGCGATGATTGGCGCGTCCATCGCCATTTCGATCTCCCAGATTCCGTGGGACGGCCCGATTTCCGGCGTCGTTGTGGGTCTGGTGGACGGCGAATATGTCATCAACCCGACCGCCGAGCAGGAAAAGCGCTCGGATATGCATGTCACCGTGGCGTCGACCGCGGATCTCGTGGCGATGATCGAAGCGGGTGCCAACGAGGTGGACAACGACACGATGTTCAACGGTATCATGGCCGGCCATGCCGCCAACCAGCAGGTCGTGGAGTTCATCCGCGGCATTCAGGCGGAAATCGGTAAGGAAAAGGTGCCGTTTACCTCGAATGATCCCGATCCGGCGATGTTCGAGGCGGTGAAGGATTTCGCGATCGAGAAGGTGCGCGCGGCGCTGGATACCGACGACAAGCGTATCCGCGACGAGCGGCTGCGCCCGGTGTACGAAGAGGTGCATGCGCGCTTCGACGAAGAGTATCCGGAAGAAATCGCGAAACTCGACGACTGCCTGTATAAGCTGCAGAAATACGTGGTGCGGCGCTGGCTGCTCGATGACGGCAAGCGCGTGGACGGCCGCGCAATCGATGAGATCCGTCCCCTTGCGGCGGAGGTGGGACTGCTGCCCCGCGTGCATGGCTCCGGTATGTTCACCCGCGGCCAGACCCAGGTGCTGACCATCGCCACCCTCGGTTCCTCCGGGGATGCACAGATGCTCGACGGCATTGACGACGAAACCGAAAAGCGCTATATGCACCAGTACAACTTCCCGTCCTATTCGGTCGGGGAGACCAAGCCTTCGCGCGGCCCCGGCCGCCGCGAAATCGGCCACGGTGCGCTCGCGGAGCGTGCGCTGGTGCCGGTGCTGCCCTCGATTGAGGAATTCCCATACACCATGCGGCTGGTCAGCGAGGTGCTGTCCTCCAACGGTTCCACCTCGCAGGCTTCGATCTGCGGCTCCACCCTCGCGCTGATGGATGCGGGCGTGCCGATCAAGGCGCCGGTTGCGGGTATCTCCTGCGGCTTGGTCACCGAGGGCGACCGTTTCATGACGATGGTCGATATTCAGGGCCTCGAAGATTTCTTCGGCGACATGGACTTCAAGGTCGGCGGTACCCATAAGGGCATCACCGCGATCCAGATGGATCTGAAGGTGCATGGCCTGACCCCGGCGATTATCAAGGAAGCGCTGGAGAAGACCTACAAGGCGCGTCTGTATATTCTGGACGAGATCATGCTCAAAGTGATCGACAAGCCGCGTGAGGAGCTTTCGCCGTATGCGCCGAAGATGCTCAGTACCAAGATCGACGTGGACAAGATCCGCGAGGTCATCGGCAAGGGCGGCTCGGTGATTCAGAAGATCCAGGCGGAATGCAACTGCAAGATTGACATCGAAGAAGACGGCAGCGTGTTTATCTCCGCGCTCAACACCGAGGACGCCAAGCGCGCGCTGTCGGTGGTGGAGACCATCGCGAAGGATCCGGAAATCGGTGCAATTTACAAGGGCAAGGTTACCCGCCTGATGACCTTCGGCGCGTTTGTGGAGATTGCGCCGGGCAAGGAAGGGCTTGTGCACATCAGCCGCCTCGACGTCAAGCGCGTGGAGAAGGTCGAGGATGTCGTATCGGTGGGTGATGAGGTACTCGTCAAGGTCACCGAGATTGATGAGCAGGGCCGTCTGAACCTGTCGCGCCGCGATGCGCTCATCGAAGTGGAAGGGCTGACCCCGGAAAACACGGTGTCCGATTCGCCGCGTCCGCCGCGTCGCGAAGGCGGCTTCCGCCGTGAGGGCGGCAACCGCCCGCCCCGCCGGTGATTTGACGAAAGCGTCCGCCATCCCGCTGCCTTTTGAAAAAGGCAATCCAAAAGTATAATCATTACAGCAACAGCGCCGCCGCGGAGAAAATTCCGCGGCGGCGCTGTTATTCGTATATACGGACTGTTCAGCTTTTTCGCCTCTCCTTAACCAAAGTGTTTCCCTTGTTGACATATACAATCCAGGGGTTTCCCTGACCGGCAACACCGGTTTTGCATTTTCACTCACACCCGTCCCAAAGCCAGTCGACCGGCACTTTCAGCACCCGAGAAAAGGCGGCCAGTTCGATATCCGTAATATAACGATCGCCTGTTTCGATCCGGGATAACATATTTTTGGACAGTACGATATTCGCCTGCGTATGCATACGGGCAATCAGCATGTCCTGCGTCAGCGGAGGTTCTTGCAGGGCACGGGCTTTCCGGATGCGGCGGCCGGCCAGATTTTTCTTCATGTGTTCCGCCTCCATTCAACCACCAGTATACATGGAACCTCCCGCGGGATGGTTCGCTATCCGGAACAATTCTCCCTTTTTCGGTAAATCAGCTCGGTGATGCCGTTATACACCTGCGTGCCGGTCAGGGTCAGCGGGATTTTCCGGCCGTCGCTGCCAAACAGGCGTATGCCGCTGCCCAGCAGGATCGGCAGCACCGCGATATGGAACCGGTCGATTTTGTCTTCGCGCAGCAGCTGATGGACCAGCTCGGCCCCGCCGCAGATCCAGATGTCCCGGCCGGGCTGCACTTTCAGCCGGTCGACCAGAGCACCGGGTGACTCGTTCGTGAAGATAATGCCATCGGCGTCCGGCTGCGGCCGGTGGGTGATCACATAGCTGCGCAGCCCCGCGTATACCCATTCCTCCGGCGACAGCTCGGTGACAATCTGGTGATAGGTGTTCCGGCCCATCATCACCGTGTCCACCGTATGCAGGAATTCCGGATAACTGCCGGCGGACTCGTCCGTCGGATCCTGCCCGCCCATCCAGCCAACCCCACCGTCGCAGTCGGCAATATAGCCGTCCAGACTCATCCCGATGTACAGCACCGTTTCACGCATAAAACCACTCCATTTCTTTCCTTTAATTATAGCCTATCCACCCACACCCATAAAGAAAAGAAGAAAAAATAAATTTTCCTCTTGACTTTGACGCTGCGTTATGGTTTATGCTGGAGATACCACGGAAGGGAGTGAGCCTATGAAAACGGTCAATGAGGTGAGCCGGCAAACCGGCGTGAGTATACGCACGCTGCATTATTATGATGCCATCGGCCTACTGCGGCCGACGCAGATCACCGAGTCGGGATACCGGCTGTATGACGATACGGCTTTGGAACGGCTGCAGAACATCCTGCTGTTCCGTGAGCTGCAATTCCCGCTCAGGGAGATCCGGGAAATCCTCGACAGCCCGGATTTTGACCGAAAAAGGGCGCTGGATCAGCAGATTGCACTTCTGCAGATGAAGAAGGAGCATATCGGGAATCTGATCGACCTCGCCCGTGGAATCCGTATGATAGGAGTGAAAAATTTGGATTTTTCGGCTTTTGACACCCGGCAGATCGACGAATACGCCCGTCAGGCGAAGGCGTCCTGGGGCAAGACTGCGGCCTACCGGGAATTTGAAGAGAAAAACCGCGGCCGCACCGCGGCGGAACAGAAAAAGCTCAGCGAAGGGCTGATGGCGCTGTTTGTGGAATTCGGAAAGCTGCGCGGTCTGCCGCCGGCGGATGCAGCGGTGCAGGCGCAGGTGGAAAAGTTGTGCGGTTATATCACCGAAAACTTTTACACCTGTACCCCCGAAATCCTGCGCGGTCTTGCAGACATGTACGCGGGCGGCGGCAGCATGACCGAAAACATCGATAAAGCATCCGGCGACGGCACGGCGGTGTTTGTTGCCGACGCTGTCCGGGTGTATACCGCCTGAAGGGGGTGCGCTGTGGAAATTCATGAAGTGCGGGAGAACCGGAAAAGGTATCTGCCGCTGCTGCTGCTCGCCGACGAACAGGAGGACATGATCGACCGTTACCTGCCGCGCGGCTGGATGTTCGTGCTTGACGACGGCGGGGTGAAGGCGGAATGTGTGGTCACCAAAGAGGCGGACGGGGTGTACGAACTAAAAAATCTCGCCGTTGAGCCGGCCTTTCAGGGTAGGGGATACGGTCGCGCACTTATCGAATATGTCTTTGTCCGCTTCCCGGACTGCCGCACGCTGCTTGCCGGCACCGGGGACAGCCCGCTGACCCTGCCGTTTTACGAAAAATGCGGGTTCCGGGAGTTTCGCCGGATCCGGAATTTTTTTACCGACAACTACGATCATCCGATCATCGAGGCCGGCGTGCCGCTGCGGGATATGGTGGTTTTGAAGCGGGACCGGTAAACGAAAGCCCGCAGCAGCAGGAAGCTTCCTGCTGCTGCGGGCTTTTTGTGACGCGGATTACTTTTTCAGATCCGCTCCGTATTGTGTGCTGTATTCCCTGAGCAGCCGCATAAAGATCCGGTAATTCTCCACCGACACATCCGGCGGGGTCTGGTGATCGACGCTCGGAATATACCCGCCCGCCCGTATGGCTGGCAAAATCCGCTCAAACTCCGTGCGCATCGCGGCCTCGCCGTTGTGCATCACGGTCTTGTCAAAGCCGCCGATCATCAGGAAATCCGGATAGGTTTCCCGGATGCGGCACACATCCACCCCCGCCATCCGTTCAAGCGGCAGCACCCCTTCAATGCCCACTTCCCGGAACCATGGAATCAGCGGTTCCACAAAGCCGTCGGTGTCGATGAACACCCGGGTGCCCTGCGCCTGGATCAGCGGCACAAGCTCCCGGTAAAACGGCAGCAGAAAGGTGTCGAACTGTTCCTTCGACAGCATCGGGCCGTGGTTGTAAGACATGTCCTCCGCAAAAGTCATGTAGGCTGGCCGCAGGTGTCGGAATACCGCCGGCAGCAGCCTTTTGTAATACGCGCACAGATCCCGGTTGATCTCCAGCAGCAGGTCGGGATAATCGTAGAAGGCGTAAAAATGGTTTTCAATGCCGAACAGCGTGCGGGGGAACCAGAAAAACCCCTCTATGGAAAACCATACGGCGGTGTCACGCTGAGCGTCGTCCGCCGCAAACGCCGCGAGCATGGCGTCGGTTTCCCCGATCAGCTGATCGCCGTACAGATACGCCTTCAACTTTTCATAGTCCTCCGGCGTTTCCATAATACCCATACCCTCACCGGGTGCCGCCGGACATCCCGGCAGCCGGATCGGCAGATGGAACTGACGCACCGCGTCTTGGCCGAAAAAGGCATTGATGTCAATCCCGTCCGGAATCCCTTCACCGCGCCAGCGTTCCACCGTCTTATCCCACCACGCCGCCCATTCATAGACCGGGCAGCGGTCCGCCGCGCGGAAACGCAGCACCGCGTCAAAGCGTTCGCGATTGGTCATTACCGAACCCTCTTTTCCCCATAAAATGCTCGGCCAACCGGCCGATAAAATCCCTGTTCTTGTATACTGCATTCACTGCATTCAGTATATCATACCAGATAGGGGATAGCCAGGGGGAAAAGTGTATTTTCCGGGGGGATTTTCCGCAGCCGTGGCCCGAAAGGAGGGCAGCTTTTTTGGGTCGCTGTCAGGGCTGCGGCTGTTTGCAGGGCTTTCAAAAAAATCCGTAAAACAGGCCGATTTTTTCGAAAAAACACTTGCAATTGTCCGGCGGATAGTGTATGATAATCGGGCGCGATTGTTTTGATTGGGGTTTTTGCGCCCATTTTCGGGATAATCCGCAGACTGCACGATATGCGATGAAGCGGGAGGTTGCGGCCTTTTGCGGCCGGTTTTTCCGCTGAGTATGTCCGATTTCAAACCGGGCGACAAGGAATACTGTGTGCAGGACGAAACGCTGGCGGACACGCCGGAAAAGGGGACTTGCGTCCCTTTGCCGACGGCCTCTGCTGTGAGTTGCAATGCGCTTCGTCTGTGCCGCAGGACGCCGTACCGTACCCGGACACTTGATTACCCAGCAAGTATCCGGTTTTTTCTCCGGGCGAATAGAAACACCCGGCAGAGTGTACAGTTTCGGCGCCGCCCGCCAACTCAATTTTTAAGGAGGCGTTTTTCAGTGGCAGTCAAAGAAAAAATCCGCATTCGCATCAAGGGGTACGATCATCAGCTGGTGGATCAGTCGGCTGAGAAAATCGTGGAGACCGCCCGCCGCACCGGCGCCCGCGTGTCCGGCCCCATCCCGCTCCCGACCGAGAAGGAAGTCGTAACCATCCTGCGCGCTGTGCACAAGTACAAGGACTCCCGTGAGCAGTTCGAATCCCGTACGCACAAGCGCCTGATCGACATCCTGCGTCCCTCGAACAAGACGGTTGAGGCCCTGATGGGTCTTGAGCTCCCCGCCGGCGTGGAAATCGAAATCAAACTGTAAGCGCGGTTTGAGGGAAGCGATTCCCGTTTTCATCCGGGCGAGGTCATGTTCCCGGCTGCGGCATCCTGCGGCAGCGGGGAACCAATAACCAAGGAGGTATAGTTATGCAGAAAGGCATCATCGGCAAGAAGATCGGCATGACGCAGATCTTCGACGAAAAGGGCAACGTCATTCCGGTAACGGTCATTGAGGCCGGCCCGTGTGTGGTTGTCCAGCAGAAGACCGAAGAAAACGACGGCTATTGCGCCGTGCAGATGGGCTTCGGCGACATCGCGGTCAAGAAGGTGACCAAGCCCCTCAAAGGGCATTTCGACAAGGCGGACGTGGCGCCCAAGCGCACCCTGCGTGAGTTCCGTTTCGACGATTGTGGCGCTTACCACGTCGGCGACATCATCAAGGCGGACGCCTTCCAGAACGGCGACCGCGTGGACGTGACCGGCATCAGCAAGGGTAAGGGCTACGCCGGCGCGATCAAGCGCTGGAACTTCCAGCGGCTCAAGGAAACCCACGGTTCCGGCCCTGTGGCCCGTCATGCGGGCTCCCTGGGCGCCTGCTCCACCCCTTCGCGTGTCTACAAGGGCATGAAGGGCGCCGGTCATCTCGGCGCGGAGCGCGTGACCGTGCAGAATCTCGATGTCGTCAAGGTGGACGCGGAAAACAATCTGATCGCTGTGCGCGGCGCCATCCCCGGCCCGAAGAACGGCGTGGTAGTGCTCTCCGAATCCGTTAAGAAGGCGTAAGGGAAGGAGGAAATCTAAATGGCAAACGTATCGATTTATGACATGAACGGCAAGCAGACCGGCACCATGGAGCTGTCCGATGAGATTTTCGGCATCGTCCCGAACGCCCCGGTTATGCACAGCGCCGTTGTTACCTATCTGGCCAACCAGCGCCAGGGCACCCAGTCCACCCTCACCCGTTCTGAGGTGAGCGGCGGCGGGAAGAAGCCGTGGCGCCAGAAGGGCACCGGCCATGCCCGCCAGGGTTCCACCCGCGCGCCCCAGTGGACGCACGGCGGCATCGCGCTCGGCCCGAAGCCGCGCAGCTACCGTCGTGAGCTGCCCAAGAAGATGCGCCGTCTGGCGCTCAAATCCGCTTTCTCCTCCAAGGTGGCGGAAGGCAGCATGAAGGTTCTCGAGGCCGTTACCCTCGATACCATTAAGACCAAAGTCATGGCGCAGATGTTCGCCGCCCTCGAAGCCGGCCGCAAGGTTCTCTTCGTGCTTCCCGAGAAGAACGACATTGTTCTCCGCTCGGTGCGCAACATCCCCGGCGTCAAGACCGCTCTGGTCAACACGCTCAACACCTATGACGTCCTCAACGCCGATACTTTTATCGTGGTGAAGGACGCCGTTGCCCAGATTGAGGAGGTGTACAAATAATGGAGGCTCGCGACATCATTCTCGCGCCGGTCATCACCGAAAAGGCCGTGCAGGCTCTGACCGAGAAAAAGTACACCTTCCGCGTGGCCGACGGTGCGAACAAAATCGCGATCGCGAAGGCGGTGGAAGAGATCTTCGGGGTTAAGGTCAAGAAGGTCAACACCATCAGCATGAAGGGTCACAAGCGCCGTATGGGCCGCAACGAGGGCTACACTTCCGATTGGAAAAAAGCGGTCGTCACCCTGACGGAGGAATCCAAGACGATCGAGTTCTTCGACGGCATGTTCTAATTGCCGCGAAGCGCCTCCCCGTGCGGTACGGCCGGCGGGGATAACCGCGGGGTTGCGGCCCCGCGGCAGGATTTCAGGCGGGAATGCTCCCGCAGGCAAGGTATGGGGCTCCGGCAACGCCCCGCAAAGCCGAAATTTAGGAGAGTGAATCGGAATGGCAATGAAACTGTATAAGCCGACCACCCCTGGACGTCGCGGCATGTCGGTCATCGACTACACCGTGCTGTCCAAGGTGGATCCGGAAAAGAGCCTGCTGGCTCCGAAGAACAAAAAGGCCGGCCGCAACAGCTACGGCCGCATCACCGTCCGCCATCGCGGCGGCGGCAACCGGCAGAAGTACCGCATCATCGACTTCAAGCGCAACAAGGTCGATATGCCGGCGACGGTCAAGACCCTGGAGTACGACCCGAACCGCAGCGCCCACATTGCGCTGGTGGAATATGAGGACGGCGAGAAGCGCTACATCGTGGCGCCGGTCGGCCTGAAGGTCGGCGACGTCGTCACCTCGGGTACCGCCGTGGACATCAAGCCGGGCAATGCCCTGCCGCTGTCCAGCATCCCGGTGGGTACTTTTATCCACAACGTTGAGCTGTATCCGGGCAAGGGCGCGCAGCTCGCGCGCAGCGCCGGCACCATGGCTCAGCTGATGGGCAAGGAAAACAAGCTCGCCCTCGTGCGGCTGCCCTCCGGCGAGATGCGCTATGTGCCGCTGGGCTGTATGGCGACCATCGGTCAGGTCGGCAACGTCGAACACGAGAATGTCAAGCTCGGCAAGGCTGGCCGCAAGCGCCACATGGGCTGGCGTCCGACCGTGCGCGGCTCGGTTATGAACCCCTGCGATCACCCGCACGGCGGCGGCGAAGGCAAATCCCCGATCGGCCGCTCCGGCCCGGTTACCCCGTGGGGCAAGCCGGCTCTGGGTTACAAGACCCGGAAGAAGCACAACCGTTCGAGCCAGTTCATCGTCAAGCGCCGCAACGGCAAGTAAACGAAAGGAGATTCATCATTTATGGGTAGAAGCGTAAAGAAGGGTCCTTTCGTACAGCCCGTGCTGCTCAAAAGGATCCAGGAAATGAACAAGGCCGGCGAAAAACGCATCCTCAAGACCTGGAGCCGCGCCTCCACGATTTTCCCGGATTTTGTCGGTCACACGATTGCCGTGCACGACGGCCGCAAGCATGTTCCGGTGTATGTAACGGAGGACATGGTCGGCCATAAGCTGGGCGAGTTCGCCCCGACCCGTACCTTCCGGGGCCATCAGGGCTCGAAGAGTACGAAGTAAGCGGCTGAGAAAGGAGAGAAACGCCATGGAAGCAAGGGCGCAGGTAAATTACGTCCGTATTTCCCCCCGCAAAGTCAAAATCGTTCTCGACCTCATCCGCAACAAACCGGTTGATGTCGCGCTTGCGATTGCGCATAACACTTCGAAATCCGCCTGTGAGCCGATCGAAAAGCTGCTCAAGTCGGCGGTCGCGAATGCGGAGAACAACGCCAACATGGACCGCAACAGCCTCTATGTTGCCGAGTGCTTCGTTTGCCCCGGCCCCATCCTGAAGCGGGTTCGTCCGAGAGCGCAGGGTCGTGCCTTCCGCATCGAGAAGAGAACCTCACACATCACCCTTGTGCTCAAGGAAAAGGAATAAGCGAAGGAGGAAGCCAGAATATGGGACAGAAAGTCAATCCCCACGGCCTGAGAGTCGGCGTTATCAAAGACTGGGATTCGCGCTGGTTCGTCAAGGACGAAGTCTTCGGCGACACCCTCGTGTCCGACTTCAAGCTGCGGAAATACCTGAAAAAGACGCTGTACGCCGCCGGCGTACCGAAAATTGAGATCGAGCGCGACGCCTCCCGCGTGCGCGTGCACATCCACTGCGCGAAGCCGGGCATCGTCATCGGCAAGGGCGGCGCGGAGATCGAAAAGCTCCGCCAGACCTGCGAGAAGATGCTGGGCAAGCCCACCGTCATCAACATCGTCGAGGTGCGCAGCCCCGACGTCAATGCACAGCTCGTGGCTGAAAACATCGCCCAGCAGCTGGAGAAGCGTATCTCCTTCCGCCGCGCGATGAAGCAGGCGATCGGCCGTGCGATGAAGCTCGGCGCGAAGGGTATCAAGACCCAGGTGTCCGGCCGTCTGGGCGGCGCGGAAATCGCGCGCACCGAGCAGTATCATGAAGGCACGATTCCGCTGCAGACCCTGCGTGCGGACATCGATTACGGATTCGCGGAGGCGCACACCACCTACGGCCGCATCGGCGTGAAGGTGTGGATCTATCGCGGCGAGGTTCTCGCCGGCGCTGCGAAGCCCCGCAGGGAAGGAGGCCGCAAGTAATGCTGTTGCCCAAGAGAGTCAAATACCGCCGCGTTCACAGAGGCCGCCTGACCGGCAAGGCCACCCGCGGCACCGAGGTCAACTACGGCCAGTTTGGCCTGGTGGCCCTCGAGCCCGCCTGGATTAAATCCAATCAGATCGAAGCCGCCCGTATCGCGATGACCCGTTATATCAAGCGTGGTGGTCAGGTCTGGATCAAAATTTTCCCCGACAAGCCCGTGACCGAAAAGCCGGCCGAAACCCGCATGGGTTCCGGTAAAGGTTCGCCGGAATACTGGGTGGCCGTGGTCAAACCCGGCCGGGTGATGTTTGAGATCGCCGGCGTGTCCGAAGAGGACGCCCGCGAGGCTATGCGACTCGCAGCGAACAAGCTGCCCATCAAATGCAAATTTGTGAGCAAGGAAACGGATGGTGAGCAGGTATGAAGGCTACTGAGATAGCAAAAATCCGTGAGCTGAACGATGTCGAGATGGAAAAGCGGCTCAAGGATCTGAAAACGGAGCTGTTCAATCTTCGGTTCCAGCATGCGATCAACCAGCTCGATAATCCGATGCGTCTGAAGGCCGTCAAGAAGGAAATCGCCATTATCAAAACGATCATGCGCGAAAAAGAGCTGAAAAGCGGCGCTGAGGCGTAACGGAAGGAGGAGTAGTTGTGAGCGAAAGGAATCTGCGGAAGACCCGTACCGGTATTGTGGTCAGCGACAAGATGGATAAAACCGTTGTGGTCGCCATCGAAGACAATGTCCGCCATCCGCTGTATAAAAAGATCATCAAGCGCACGGTGACCCTGAAGGCGCATGATGAGAACAACGAGTGCGGTGTCGGCGACCGCGTGTCCGTGATGGAAACCCGCCCGCTGTCCAAAGACAAGCGCTGGCGCGTGACCAACATCATCGAGAAAGCGAAATAAGCAGTTCGTACGGCCTGCGCCGCCTATTTCCGGCGGGGAAAACGCAGGCGGAACTGAAAGGAGGAACAATCTGTGGTACAGCAACAGACTTACCTCAAAGTTGCCGATAACACCGGCGCGAAGGAGCTTATGTGCATCCGCGTTCTCGGTGGTTCCGGCCGGAGGTATGCAAATATCGGCGACGTCGTGGTTGCTTCGGTCAAAAAAGCAGCACCCGGCGGCGTTGTGAAAAAAGGCGATGTCGTCAAGGCCGTTGTGGTTCGTTCCGTCAAGGGCATTCGCCGCGAGGATGGCACCTACATCCGCTTCGACGAGAACGCCGCGGTCATCATTCGTGATGACAAGAACCCCAGAGGCACCCGTATTTTTGGGCCGGTGGCGCGAGAGCTCAGAGAAAAGGATTATCTGAAGATCCTGAGCCTTGCCCCCGAAGTGCTGTGATGGGAGGTACCGGAATTGAATAACAAACTGCATGTGAAAAAGGGCGATACCGTCCTCATCATCAGCGGCGATGACCGCGGCAGCAAGGGCAAGGTCCTGGAAGTCAGCCCGAAAGAGGGCAAGGTCATCGTGGAAGGCAAGAACATCGTGAAGAAGCATGTCAAGCCCCGCAAGATGGGCGATCCCGGCGGCATTATCTCCGCTGAGGGTGCGATGTACGCTTCCAAGGTTATGGTCGTCTGCCCCCACTGCAACAAGCCGGTTCGCGTCGGCCACAAGAAATTTGCCGACGGAACCAAGTCGCGCATTTGCAAAAAATGCGGCGAAACGCTGTAAGGAGGTAGAAAGCGTAATGGCCAGACTTAAGGACTATTATGTCAAGGAAGCCGCTCCGGCGCTGATGAAAAAATTCGGCTACAAGAGCGTTATGCAGATCCCGAAGCTGGATAAGATCGTGATCAATGTCGGCTGCGGCGAAGCCCGCGACAACGCGAAGGTTATCGATGCGATCATGATCGACCTGGCGGCCATCACCGGCCAGAAACCGGTGGTCTGCAAGGCCAAGAAATCCGTGGCGAACTTCAAGCTGCGTGAAGGCATGAACATCGGCGCGAAGGTTACCCTGCGCGGCGAGCGCATGTACGAATTTCTGGACCGTCTGTTCAACGTGGCGCTTCCGCGGGTGCGTGACTTCCGCGGAATCAACCCGAACTCGTTCGACGGCCGCGGCAATTACAACATGGGCC
>CAJKBW010000025.1 GCA_905198295.1 uncultured Oscillospiraceae bacterium
GCTTGAATGGCATTCAAGAGGTCAGCGGTTCGATCCCGCTTATCTCCACCACAACGGGAAGAAACCTTGAGAAATCAGGGTTTCTTCTTTTTTCTGCCCGAAACGCGATCGCTTGATTTTTCTCTGAATTTTGAAGATTCAAGAGGTGCGAAAAATGAGCAAGATCCAAACGAAAACCGCCAACACCGTGTAGGAAACCTTTGACCGCAGATGAAAATTGAAATGGAGTCGGAAGGCGTACATTATTTTCAGAGCAAACCGCCCTAATGCGGCGTGGGTATGACTTATTGGAGAGACTGGAAGAAGTCCTTAGTCACTATCACCGCAATGTCGAAAAGTTCATAAGTTAAACGAAAAGCAGACAGAGAAAAAATCCTGTCTGCTTTTTATAATGTCTGAACGTTTTCATCTTCTACATACAAAAGTATATCTTCCACTTTGCAATGCAGTATACGGCACAGATCGTTGATTTTTAATGTGCTGATTCCTTTGTTCTTTCTCATCTGGTCGAGTGTTCCGCTGCTGATTTTATGCTTTGCGGTTAATATATATGTTGTTTTCCCTTATTTTTCAAGGGTTTTCCAAAAAGGAGTATACACAATCATTGCTATCACCTAAAACAATGATACAGACACAAAGATTGCTTGGATGTAACCAGAATTATGGCTATAACTTTACTGAAAAAGAAAAGCGGGAAATCATGCTGGCAGTTTAGTCTTTTTTCTTTTAAGAATGCTATGGAAAAAATTTTAGTATTGTTTCGTCGTTTTTCGTATATGGAGAGGTCTTTATATACGTAATCGCCTATCTTGCGGCCCGGCCGCCGCATAGGAAATATTAAGTTAAGGAGTGGGTAGAAAATGGCAATGATGAAATGTCCTGAATGTGGTAATAACGTATCGGACATGGCAAAGGCGTGTATTCACTGTGGATTTCCCATTAGCACCCTAAGACCTATACAGGGAATCGCAACAATTAAAGTTGGCAAATTAGATACTACTAATTTATGGGCTAAGGCAACAATTATTGATGAAGATACTGGAGCAGAGATTGCCAAAGTTAGGCAGGGTGAAAGTTTCACAATCAAAGTGGATAAAACCATGAATATTAAGGTGAAATTTGGTCCGATGATGAGAGCGGCGACCGCAACGTTAAACCCAAACGAAAGCGTCAAATATCTGTTGGATAAGCAGACCTTTTCTTTGTTCCTAACCAAAATTGATGTTATTGATAGCAACTAACATAAAAGGAGTAAGTAGAAAATGAAAGTCAAAAGTATATTTTGTGGTTTGGTATGTCTATGTATGTTGAGCGGGTGTAATAGTCAACCGCAACAAGGGACAGAAAGTAGTAAACAAAATAGCAGTAGAAGATAAGCATTCTTCACCGGAAAAAGCGATTAAATTTTATTGTGATTCAATAAACGAAAAAAATGTCCCAGCTTGTAAAACTATAATTCCTCCGGATTTTTTAAAGAACATGCTTTCAGAAAATCTTCCATATGTTATTCCTACAAATCTCTTGGAAAAAATCGAAGTGAAACAATTTATCAAATTTGAGGATATTTCCGATGTGAACATATGGAGCGTTTTTCCTGACTCTCAACAACTAAAAATATGCTACGTTGATGTATACCTTGAATACATTGATAAGGATATGTATGGAGAAGGCAAGGTCATTACAGGTATGCCTACTTTTATATGTTCTTATCAGCAAGGCAAATGGTATGCTATGATGAATGAATAGAGGCATAGCTTGTGAAAACAGCGGAATAATTCTAAAAAAATGCCCTATGCACCTCAACAAACCCGCAAAAACAGGCGGGCAGTTATTACGCTGTCAGCCTGTTTTTATTCTAAAGAAAATCGCCGTAACCCCGTATTATTGCTTGCTTTTCTTGGAATGTATGTATTATTCAAACGTTCACACGGCGGGTTAACACAAGTATTTCCTCGAAAACCAAAGCCCTGCATTAAGCTGCCCTTTCCTCCCGGCAGAATATTCGCACCTGTCGATACCTGGTGCATAAAATGGACTATCCCACCCGAACGGAGGCGATCCCGATTTGAGAACGACCATCATGCATGCAACGGTGCTCTCCGCACAAAACTGTCAGATGACCGTCTGCGACCGGCAGACTTCTCAGGAAGTAGTGGTCCACTCCCCCTGTGCCTGCCATTTCCGCGCCGGCGATCAGGTATGCATCACGTATAACGGCGCGATGACGATGAGCATACCGCCGCAGATTACAGCGGACTGCATCACCCGGATTTCCCCCTCCGGCTGCTGACTGGTGGCCGAAAGGCAAGGCGTCCTGTGCTGTAAGCACAGGACGCCTTTTTCTTTGTATTATGCCTGCAGAAGCGCCATAAACTCTTCTCCTGTAATGGTTTCTTTCTTCAGAAGATGCGCCGCCAGCGCATGAAGCTTTTCCTCGTTTTCCTTCAGAATGGCAAACGCTTTTTCATGCGCTTCCTTTACAATTTCCACCACCCGGGCATCAATCCGAGAAGCGGTATCGGCCGCACAGGCCAGAGCGGTATCGCCGCCCAGATACTGATTTTCCACCCTTTCCAGCGCGACCATATCAAACTCCTCTGTCATGCCGTAGCGGGTGATCAGGGCGCGGGCGAGCTTGGTTGCCTGCTCGATATCGTTCGATGCACCGGTAGTCATGTTGTCCTTGCCGAAAATGAGTTCCTCTGCACTGCGTCCGCCGGTCAGCGTAGCGATTTTATTGAGAATTTCTTTCCGGCTCATCAGCACCCGTTCGCCTTCATCCACCTGCATGGTATACCCCAGCGCACCGGAAGTACGCGGCACAATAGTAATTTTGGTGACTGGGGCAGAATTCGATTGTTTGGCCGCTACCAGCGCGTGCCCGATTTCGTGATAGGCCACGATCTTTTTCTCGTGATCGGAGATGACCGCGTTCTTCCTCTGCGCGCCGGCAATGACCGTTTCCACGCTTTCCTCGAGATCCGCCTGCGTCACGCTCTTGCGCCCTTCCCGGACAGCCCGCAGCGCTGCCTCGTTGATGATATTCGCCAGCTCCGCGCCGGAAGCGCCGGCCGTCGCCCGGGCAATGACGTCCCAGTCCGTATCCGGGGCCACGCGGATATCCTTTGCATGAACCTCAAGAATCGCCTTGCGCCCCTGCAGATCCGGCAGCTCGACCGGTACCCGGCGGTCAAACCGCCCCGGCCGCAGCAGTGCCGGATCCAGGCTCTCCGGCCGGTTGGTTGCCGCCAGCAGCACAACGCCTTTCTGTCCGTCAAAGCCGTCCATCTCTGCAAGCAACTGGTTGAGCGTCTGTTCCCGCTCATCGTTGCCTCCCATGCTGCCGCTGCTGCGTTTTTGTCCGATGGCGTCAATCTCATCGATAAAGACGATGCACGGCGCCTTTTCGTTAGCCTGCTTGAACAGGTCGCGTACCTTCGCAGCCCCCATACCGACAAACATCTCGACAAATTCACTGCCGGAAATCGAGAAGAAAGGCACGCCCGCCTCCCCGGCGACCGCCTTGGCCAGCAGTGTCTTACCGGTACCGGGAGGGCCCACCAGCAGTACGCCTTTGGGCAGCTTCGCACCGATATCTGCGTATTTTTTTGGTTCATGCAGGAAGTCCACGACCTCCATCAGCGATTCCTTTGCTTCATCCTGTCCGGCTACATTATGAAAGGTCACACCGGTCTTGGCGTCGGCCACATAAATCTTGGCGCCGGATTTGCCGAACGCCATCGCGTTGTTCATACCGCCGGGCAGCTGATCCTTCATCTTTTTGCGCATCCAGCGGTAGAATATCTCCCCGATCAGGAAGAAAAACAGAATCGGCAGGATCCAGGTGAGAATAAAGCTCAGCAGCGGGTTGGCCTGGGTGGGAATCGCGGCGGAGAACTCGATCTCGTCGTGCTCTCTGAGCTGCTGGAGCAGCCGCTGGCCGTCCTCCGGCCAGATACCGGTTTTATAAATCTGCTCTTTTCCGTCCTTTTCGGCGGCGAAGACGAACTGCCCCGCCGACTCGTCGTAAGCGACTTCTTTAACCTCATTGCTGTCGATCATATCGAGGAACTGATCGTACCCCACCTCAATGACCGAGCGCTTGAGCATCGAAGGAAATACCAGGGCATTGAGCAGCATGATGATCACAAAGGCAACAATCGCATAGAAGATAAAGGGCTTTTTGGGGGGCGATTGTCTGTTTTCAACTTCTTCGTGCATAAAACAGCTCTCCTCTCACGTTTTTGGGGTGATTTTCGCCATCGCCTTTCTGAACTGAAAGGCAAACAGGACCACCGTAAAGCTGACGGCAAAAAAGTCTGCGATCGGTTCTGCCATATATACAGCCGTGGTCTGATCTCCGGTAAAAACCAGCGGCAGGATATAAATCAGCGGGATCAGCAGAATAAATTTCCGCATCACTGCAACCAGAATGGACGCCTTGGCGTTGCCCAGAGAGGTAAAGGTCATCTGGCAAGCCATCTGAATGCCGAACAGCAGCATGCAGGCCATATAAATCCGCAGCGCCGGTTTGGTAAATTCCAGCAGCGCTTCCTCATTGGTGAACATCCCGGCAAAAATCTGCGGGAAGAGCATGACACACAGCCACAGCAGTGTGGAATAGCATAGGTTGGCCTTCAGCAGCAGCTTATACGCCGACCTGACCCTGTCGGCATTTCCCGCACCGTAGTTATAACTGATAATCGGCTGTGCCCCCTGGCCAAGCCCCTGCAGCGGCAGCATCGCGAACTGCATCACGCTTGTCAGGATGGTCATAGCGCCGACCGCAATATCCCCGCCATAGTTCTGCAGCGATCGGTTGAAGCAGATGGAAATGACGCTTTCACTGGCCTGCATAATAAAGGTAGACAAGCCGAGCGCAAGGCTGGGGAAAAGGATTTTCGCCCTGAGCAGAAGGTTGCCTCTGCGGATTTTCAGAACCGTCTTTTTGCCGAACAGGAACAGCAGCACCCAGGTGCACGAAGCCGCCTGCGAAAGAACCGTCGCGAGCGCGGCGCCCTTCACACCCAGACCAAAGCCGAAGATAAAAATCGGGTCCAGTATGATGTTGGCCACCGCGCCGATGAGTACCGACAACATGCCGGTTTTGGCAAAACCCTGTGCCGTGATAAACGCATTCATGCCCAGTGTCAGCTGCACAAAAATGGTGCCAATGGCGTAGATATTCATATAATCCACACCGTACTGGATCGTATTTTCGCTTGCACCGAAGGCCATGAGGAAATCCCGGTTCCACACCAGCAGTACCGCCGTCAGCGCCACCGATATGAGAATCTGCACAACAAAACAGTTACCCAGCGTTTTCTCGGCGGAATCGTTATCGCCTTTCCCCATAAAAATCGATGCCCGCGGGGCGCCGCCGAATCCGGAGAATGCGGCAAATGCCGTCACAATCATGATCAGCGGCATACACACGCCCACGCCGGTCAGCGCCACATCCCCCACATCCGGGATATGTCCGATGTAAATACGGTCGACAATATTGTAGAGCATATTGATGACCTGGGCCGTCACCGTAGGCAGAGCCAGCTTCAGCAGCAGCCTGCCGACCGGCTCCGTTCCCAAAAAATCCTTATTTTCCGTCACGGTGTCTCCCTCCGTTTCATCGCTTCCTGCGCATTGAGCATCATCTGCTCGCTGACCCGGGCGAACAGCTCCTGTTCCTGCCTGGGAATACCAAGAAAAATCTCCCGGTGGAACTTTTCTTTCAGGGTTTCTATTTCCCTGGTAATCGGCTGTGCGGCCGGCAACAGGAACAGGTGGATCTTCCGGCGGTCCTGCTTATCCGGCCGCCGCTCCAGCAGTCCCTTTTGAATGAGTGATTCCACCGCCTGGGATACATTCCCCTTTGCCAGCATGCGCAGCTCCACAATATCGCCTGCCGTGTCCCTGCCCGGATTATTATACAGAAAGCTGATGATATTCGCTTCGATCAGCGCCAGCTGATAGTGCTCGCACACCTCCTTGAGCATTCCCTCATGCAATTTGATGATCCGGCGGATCATCGTCAGAAAATCGGTTGTCTGCACCGCCGTCCGGCTCCTTTCCTGCGCATCTGCAAAACCGTTATAAAAAGAACTGTTCTTCAAAAAACAATTATACTTGCGGAATTGCGGATGTCAAGCGTCGCACAGTTTTATTCAGGATTTGTTCAAAAATCGTTTCGGCCATCCCGTGTTGTCCAGGCGAAGCACTGACGATTTTCCCGTTTGTACGCGGACGCTTTTGAACCTGATCGTCATAAAAGCAAATAAGAAATCCCCCATTTATCCAGCCACTTATCTAAGCGACTGTTTGCGTGATTTAGGTGCTTGTCAACCCTGTGCCTTTACGGTATAATAACGGAGAAGGCCGTCGGGCTGACGGCCATTTTTCTCGCGAAAGGAAGCGGTGGATTTGACCGCCTCAACATGGGATTGCGCAATCGTCGGCGGCGGAGCGGCAGGGCTTTCCGCCGCTGTTTTTCTGCGGCGGCTCTGTCCGTCGGCCCCTGTCGTCATTCTGGAAAAAAACGCCCGGGTGGGCAAAAAGCTGCTGGCGACCGGCAACGGCACCTGCAACCTCTCAAACATGGGCACACAGGAAAGCCATTATCACGGCGCCTCGCCTGCTTTTGTGCGCAATGCGCTGGCGGCCTTCCCGCCGGAAGACGCCATCCGCTTTTTTGCGTCGATCGGGCTGTCCTGCTGCGTGCGGGAGGATCGGCGGGTGTATCCGCTGTGCCTGAGCGCCGCGGCGGTGCTCGACTGCCTGCGGCTGGAAAACCGCGCCTGCGGCATCGAGGAGCGCTGTGGCGTCACCGTTGCGGCGATCCACCCGCAGAAGGGCGGCTTCCTTCTGGAAACCGATCAGGGGCCGCTGAACGCCCGCACGGTGCTGGCCGCCACAGGCGGCGCGGCAGCACCTCCGCTCGGCGGCAGTACGGCCGGATATGCTCTGCTGACCGCACTCGGCCACACCCGTACCCCGCTTTTTCCCTCCATCGTCCAGCTGCGCACCGACACCGCCTTTGTCAAATCGCTCAAGGGTATCCGTGTGGAAGGCGGCATCCGCCTGCTGCTCGACGGCATGCCATGCGGGCAGGAAAATGGCGAAATCTTATTCACCGAATACGGCCTGTCCGGACCAGCGGTGATGCAGTGCTCCCGCCCGGCAGCGGATTGGGAGCGGCGCAGGCGCGGAACGCTTGCCGCCGAACTCGATCTGCTGCCCGGAATCAGCCGGAAAGCACTCGGCAGCGAGCTGCTCCGGCGGCGCACGCTGCCCGGGCGCACCCGGGAGGATTTTCTCACCGGCCTCTGCCAGAAACGGGTCGGCCAAACCCTGATGCGTGCGGCGGGGCTGACCCCACTGACCGAGCCTGCCGCCTCCCTTTCCGATGCCGAGCTGAACCGCCTGGCGGATTTCCTCAAGGGCTGGCGGCTCACCGTCACCGGCACGCAGGGCATGGGCGGCGCACAGGTAACTGCCGGCGGCATCGCAACCGACGAATGCGATCCGCGCACCATGATGTCCCGCAAAGCACCCGGCCTGTTTCTCGCCGGGGAGGTGCTCGATATCGACGGAGACTGCGGCGGCTACAATCTGCAATGGGCCTGGGCCTCTGCCCATACCGCCGCCGAAGGCATCGCGGCGTACCTGCGCCGCTGAGCAAACAGAAGGGAAGAATTCACCATGATTCGTATCACCGGGCTGCGCCTGCCGCTCGATTATACCGACGCCGACCTGCGACACGCCGCCGCACGGGTGCTGCGGGTGCCAGAAAAGGCTCTGCTGTCCTGTGAGCGGATTAAGCAGGCCGTTGACGCCCGTCGCCGGGATCGGCTGATTTTTATCCTGACGGTACAGGCGGCTTTAGCCGGCGATGAGCAGGCCGCCGTCCGGCACTGCGGCAGTTCGCAGGTGAGCCTGTATACGCCCGAACCGCTCATACTCCCCCGTGCGGCCGTGCAGCCGGAGTATCCGCCGGTGGTCATCGGCAGCGGTCCGGCCGGGCTGTTCGCTGCGCTGACGCTCGCGGAGGCCGGACTGCATCCGATTCTGCTCGAGCGCGGCGACGACGTGGACACCCGCCGAAAAAAAGTGGAGGCCTTTCACCGGACCGGCCGTCTGGATACCCGGACCAACATCCAGTTCGGCGAGGGCGGCGCCGGCACCTTTTCGGACGGCAAGCTGAACACCGGCATCCGGGACCCGCGCTGCCGGAAGGTGCTCGAACAGTTCGCCGCCTGCGGTGCACCGGCGGACATCCTCTGGCAGGCAGCGCCGCACGTCGGCACCGACCGGCTGCGGGAAACCATCAAAAATCTGCGCGGGGAAATCCTGCGGCTCGGCGGTGAGGTGCGCTTCGGCCACATGCTCACCGATTTGGAGCTGTGCGGCGGCAGGCTCACCGCTTTGATGGTAAAGGGGCCTGACGGCGTTTACACCCTGCCCTGCACCAGAGCGGTGCTCGCCATAGGGCACAGCGCGCGGGACACCTTTGCGATGCTGCAGCGCCGCGGGCAGCCGATGGAGCAGAAACCTTTTGCGGTCGGTGTGCGCATTGAGCATCCCCGCGCACAGATCGATGCCGCCCGTTACGGCCGCTTTGCCGGCCATCCACGGCTGGGCGCCGCCGATTACAAGCTGTCCTGCCGGCCGGCGGGACAGCGCGGGGTGTACTCCTTCTGCATGTGCCCGGGCGGCGAGGTAGTCGCTGCCGCTTCAGAGGCCGGCGGCGTAACGGTAAACGGCATGAGCGAATATGCCCGGGATGCCGTCAACTCCAACGCGGCACTGCTCGTCGGGGTAGGCCCCGGCGACTTCGGCTCGGACGATCCGCTGGCCGGCGTCTCCTTTCAGCGTCGTATCGAGCAGGCGGCGTTCCGTCTCGGCGGCGGGCATTACCGCGCACCGGTGCAGCTGGTGGGCGATTTTCTGGCCGGCCGCGCTTCGGATACACTCGGCGATGTCGTCCCCTCCTACCGGCCGGGCGTAACGCCGGCCGATCTGCGGGAATGCCTGCCGGCGATCATCACCGAACCGCTGCGCGCGGCGCTGCCGCTCTTCGGACGGCAGATCGAGGGTTTCGACCGGCCGGACGCGGTGCTGACCGGAGTGGAAACCCGCAGTTCTTCCCCGGTGCGGCTGCTGCGCGGCGAAGACGGTCAGTCGGCGCTGCGCGGTCTTTACCCCTGCGGCGAAGGAGCGGGCTATGCCGGCGGAATCATGTCCGCCGCAGTGGACGGCATCCGCACGGCCGAACGGCTGATTGCGGCACTGGACGATTGATCCCTTTCGGAGAAAGCGGGAAACTTTATGGAAAAATACGGTGTAGTGCTTGCCGGAGGCGGCGCCAAGGGCGTATACCAGATCGGCGCCTGGCGCGCACTGCGTGAGCTGGAAATTCCGGTCGGCCGGGTGGTGGGCACCTCGGTGGGCGCAATGAACGGCGCACTGATGGCTCTAAATGATTACGACGGAGCGGTTAGCATCTGGAAAAGTATGAGCATCGAAAAAGGCTTTCGGCTGCCCGAGCCGCTCCGGGTGCCGGATAAGCTTTTTTCTCCCAAAAATGCGGACATCCTGCTGCGCACCCTGTGGAAGGAGCACGGGTTGGACATTTCCCCGCTGCGGCAGCGGCTGGAGGAACGCATCGACGAAAATGCCCTGCGGCGTTCGCGGATCGATTTCGGACTGGTGACGGTGGAAGTGCCGCGGCGCAAAAGCCATTATCTGTACAAAAACCAGATTCCGCAGGGCCGGCTGATGGACTATATCATGGCGAGCGCCGCCTATCCCGGACTCAAGCGCCCCGAGATCGACGGCAAAAGCTATATTGACGGCGGAGTGGCCGACAACGTACCGGTGCGGATGCTGCTGCGCCGGCAGAAAGACCACATTATTGTGGTCAACATCGGGGATTCCCCTCTGCCCAAAGATCTGGATCCGGAGCTGGATCTCTACGATATTCATCCGGTCGATTCTCTCGGCAAGGCCTTTGAGTTCCAGCCCGAAACCGCCGGTTCCAAAATGGAGATGGGCTGGTATGACACCATGAAAGCGTTCGGCCGCTTTGCAGGAGAATGGATGTATTTCCCTCCCGCCGAGTATGAACGGCTGGTGCAGGGACTCGGTGCACAGACGGTCAGCGGCCTGGAGCATACTGCGCGGCTGTACGGACTCGACAAGCTGCGGGTGTGCACGGCGGAGATGTTTATTCGGGAGCTGCTGGAGTGCGACCGCGTTTCTTCCGAAAAATTCAACGCCTTCCGCTCCCATATCGATCCCGGCACCCTTCTGCGGCTTTTTTATCACAAGGGACCCGACGAGCTGCATCTGACCAACGACATCCTTTTACAGATTGCCCAGCGGCTGCTGGAGGCCAGAAAGGAGCGGCCGCACCTGCGCAGCGGCGCACAACGGCTCGCCCCCGGCATTCTGCGGGCCGCACAGGCGATGGTGATCCTGCGCGGAAAGACCGGCAGAACGGCATAAGGCCATATGCGCCGTTTTCCGGAGTGTTTAATTTATCCCCCGTTTGTAGTGGATTGCACACAACCAAGGAAAATGGACATTGACCAAAAAACTGTCGTAGAAAAACAAGTACGACAGGGGACGAATTGTATGTCGAGACCATATACACATGTACAAGCGGCAGAGAAAAAGAGATACTGGGGATGAAAGCCGCAGGAAAGACGAACCGAGAAATAGCAGCACAATTTGGATTCAGAGACAAATATGCGCGTGTCGTGCGTCCGGGAAGCTATGGGTTTTTATAATATGGAGCATCCACATTTCACGCTAAATTATCGAGCAACAAACACCTATGAAACCTCGTATTATGACAGACAAGCAGCAAAAGAAGAATAGAAATAGGGTTCAAAAGCTGCTCTTTGCGTTTTTATTCGGTGATTTTTCAATGTTTGCACATCTGAGTAATAGTTGACCATATAAATAAAAAATGCCGAAATCCGCATGAATAATGGATTTCAGCATAAACAACGACGGCATGAAACTTGGACATTCCAAAAAGAATGTTCAGATTTCATGCCGTCGTTCAATTTGGTGCCGCTGGCGGGACTTGAACCCGCACACCGTTTCCGGCCAGGGATTTTAAGTCCCTTGTGTCTGCCGATTCCACCACAGCGGCGTATATTAACGCGTTTAATCATACCGGATTTGTATCTGGATGTCAAGACAAAAAGGCCCGCATGCTGCGGCATGCAGGCCTTTTTTCTGGATATGACTGAACCGTCTCTCCTACTTGACCGACGCCTTATGCTCCATGACCCAGCGCGCCCCAATCAGCATACCCACGCCCATGAGCACATCCGCCAGCAGATTGCCCAGACCGATGGGCATCCCATATATCTCATTTATGCTCTCCACCTGTCCGGGCAGCCCGCTTTCAAACAAAGAAACCACCATCGGGGTCAGCGTAACGGACACTCCTTCGCCGGAAAAAATCACCCCAAACGGCAAAAGCAGCACGGCGGCCAGTTCAACCAGGCTGATAACTGTTGAACAAACAAAATAGAAAACAATAGCCATCAGGACGTTATTGCGCTGCATTACGCGGGTATTGGCCAGCGCCACCGAAAGATACAGAGCGCCGAGCATCGCAAGCAGCTGGGTTCCCACACTGCCCAGCATATAGAGCAGCATAGGAATGAGCATTTCTTTCCAGGCATCGGCAAATTGCTGCAGCATATCCTGGAGATCATTGAGGAAAAAGAAGCCTGCGAGCGCTGCAACAAAAACGACCCCGCTCATCAGCAGTACCAGATAGCCGCAGATCACCTTCACCGTGATCATTTTGCCCCGGCTGACCGGCAGCGTCTGCATCAGATAGCCTTCCGCCCCATAAAGTCCCTTCGCACAGCGGCTGACCACATAAATCATGCCGAGCACCAGCGCCGCTACGCCGATGAGAACAAGCGCAACCGCCATGGTGGTTTTCATCTGGGAAATTTTCAGCGCATCCGCCAGCAGCCCCAGCAGATACACGATTCCCAGCGCCAGCAGCATAAACGGCACCGGCAGCGCGCCGGAGCGCAGCTCATATTTAAACAGTTTGCCTAACATCTGAACACCTCCCGGAAGTACTGATCGAGGGACATCCCCGACGCCTCGCGCAGATGGTCGGCGCTGTCCGCCGCGACCATCCGGCCGTAATCCATCACCACGATATCGTCAAAAATTCGCTCGACGTCGTAGATCAGGTGGGTGGACAGCATCACCGCGGCATTTTCGCTGTAATTGCGCAGGATGATATCCAAAATGGAATCCCGCGCCGCCGGGTCGATACCGCTGAGCGGCTCGTCGAGGATATACAGCTTGGCCGCGCGGGACATCACCAGGATCAGCTGCAGCTTTTCCTGCATGCCCTTCGACATGGTTTTCAGCCGCATTTTCGGCTCCAGCCGGAAGCGTTTCAGCATCTCTTCCGCCTTGTGCAGGTCGAAATCCGCGTAAAAATCTGCGAACACGTGCAGTGCGTCCCGCGCCTTCATCCAGTCCCCCAGATAGGTTTTTTCCGGCAGATAGGATACGACCGATTTCGTATATACCCCCGGCTTATGCCCATCGATTTCCACTTTGCCCTGATAATCGTTGATCAGTCCGGCGAGTATTTTGAACATCGTGGTCTTGCCACAGCCGTTTGGCCCCACCACGCCGACAATCCGGCCGGCCTGCACCGTCAGGCTGAGATCGTTGAGCACCACGCCCCGGTCATAGGCCTTGCTCAGATGCTCCATCGTTACCAATGCACCCATATGCTTCACCCTTTCGTATTCGTCTGCTCTCCGCCGTCCGGCGGCGCGCTGTGCTTTTCCAGCAGCCGGCGGATTTCCTCATGCGTGCAGCCCATCTGCGCCATGCGTCGGAGAAAATCCCGGACGACCTCATCCGATTTTTCCCCGCGCAGCCGGCGGATACGCTGCTCATCCGGCGTGACAAACCGCCCCGCCGTGCGTTCGCTGTACACCAGCCCATTGCGCTCCAACTCGGCGAGCGCGCGCTGCATGGTGTTGGGATTGACGCCGAATTCTGCCGCCAGCTCCCGTACCGTCGGAACACGCTCCCCCGCCCGCCATTCGCCGGTCACCAGCTTCTGCTCGATCCGCTCGATGATCTGCAGGTAAATCGGTACCGCGGTATCGTATTGATTTCCCGCAAACAAACACTCACCTCCGTTGACTTATTGTACTAATCACCTAATACAATAATACATCATCTTTTCCCTTTGTCAATACCCATGCCAAAATATTTTTTCGCTGGCTTTTCCCCGGCAAAAAGAGTACAATAGGCACAGAGAACACTTGGCCGGCGGTCCTGCTGCCGCGGCCGATGTATACCGGGAGACGGACGGGAGGCAATCATCATGTCATTGAAAGAAATCCAGGAACAGGCGCGCTGCGCGGCCGAACAGCTCATACAGGCGGCCCGGCTGGAGCCGGGGATGCTGCTGGTGGTCGGCTGTTCCTCAAGTGAAATCGGCGGCAGTCGCATCGGCACCACATCCAGCCTGGAGCTGGCACAGGCGGTGTTCGACGGCATTTACCCCGCGCTTCAGACGCGCGGCATCCATCTGGCGGCGCAGTGCTGCGAGCACCTCAATCGGGCGCTGATCGTGGAGCGGGAGGCGGCGGAAAAATACGGCCTCGAGCCGGTCAATGTGGTGCCGCAGCCCAAGGCGGGCGGCTCGTTTGCCACCACCGCCTACGCCCGTTTCCGGCGGCCCGTCGCGGTGGAAAGCATCGCCGCCCACGCCGGCATGGATATCGGCGGCACCCTAATCGGTATGCACCTGCGGCGGGTCGCGGTGCCGGTGCGGTTGGACATTGACCACATCGGCGAGGCGATCCTGCTGTGTGCGCGCACCCGCCCGAAATTTGTCGGCGGCAGCCGTGCGGTATACGACGACGCGCTGCTGTGAAGGCAGACACCCGCTCTGCGTTGTCAGGCATTCGACATGCGTTGGACGGTATAACACCTGACCCGTACCGGGCAGCGTACTGTCCCGGAAGACAGAAAAATCCCCCGCACACCGTGGTGTGCGGGGGATTTTTCTGCAAAATTCAATAATTCTCTGCCTTGACCTGGAAATACGCCTGCGGATGGGCGCACACCGGACAGACCTCCGGCGCTTTTTTACCGATCACGATGTGACCGCAGTTCGCACACTGCCAGATCGTGTCGCCGTCCTTGGAGAACACCAGACCGTTTTCCACGTTCGCGAGCAGCTTGCGGTAGCGCTCCTCGTGCTCTTTCTCGATAGCGGCGACCCCGTCGAACAGCTTCGCGATATGTTCAAAACCTTCCTCGCGGGCTTCCTTGGCAAAGGTGGCGTACATATCGGTCCACTCGTAGTTTTCGCCCTCGGCCGCGTCCTTCAGGTTAGAAGCGGTATCCGCGATGCCGTCGTGTAGCAGCTTGAACCAGATTTTCGCGTGCTCCTTCTCGTTGTTGGCCGTCTCCAGAAACAGCGCCGCGATTTGCTCATAGCCCTCTTTCTTGGCTTTGGATGCATAGTACGTATATTTGTTGCGCGCCTGGCTTTCGCCGGCAAAAGCCGTCATCAGGTTGGCTTCGGTTTTGGTGCCTTTCAGATTGCTCATGGTTTTTCTCCTCCTTTATTTTTGGCAGCCCCTTTCGGACTGCTTCTGTATAAATCATACCGCATTTGTCCGGGACAGTAAAGGGAGAATTTGTAAATTTTCCGCCGTTCAGCCACCGCTTTCGGGGCGCGGAGCGCCGCCCAGCTCCTGCGGCGCACCGGAGGCCATGCGGCGGCTGAGGATCCGGCGGATACACAACAGGTACACCCCCGCCGAAGCCAGCGGGCCGAGGATATCCGATACCGGTTCGGCGAAAAATACCATCCGGGCGCCGAACACCGCCGGCAGTCCGAACACCGCGGCAAAATACACCGCCTTGCGGAAGAAGGACAGCGGCAGCGACAGCTGCACCTGCCCAATGGCGGTAAACCCGTCCACGATGGCGTACTGAATACCCAGCGGCACAACAGCGAGCGTGCAGATGCGCACCGCCCGGAACGCCTCCGCCTGCAGGGAAGCGTCCGCGGTAAACAGCCGGATGAACAGCGGGCTGACCGTCCAGGCGGCCAGCGTCATCAGCGCGGTATAGCCCACACACAGCAGAGCGATGCGCTTGTGCGCCTGCAGAACCCGATCCGCCCGCCTCGCACCGTAGTTGAAGCCCAGAATCGCCTGAGTGCCGCCACTGATGCCGCCGAGCGGCATGGTCACCACCAGCATAAAGCTCTGCGCAATGGTCGCCGTAGTGATCAGGCGGTCGCCGTCGGTCCCGCCGAAGTGCTGCAGCACCGCGTTCATCGTGATGACCATGACGTTGTCCAGCGCGATGATAAGAAACGGTGTCAGCCCCATGACCATCACCCTGCCCATCGTGCGCAGCCGGCAGCCGCCGAAAGACAGCCGCACCGGAACATATCGTCCAAGCAGGAACCGCAGTACAAACGCACAGCTGGCCGCCTGCGAGAGAACGGATGCAAACGCTGCACCGCGCACCCCCATATCCAGCCCGAAGATAAACAGCGGGTCGAGCAGGATGTTGGCCACCGCTCCCAGCATCACCGAAAGCATGCCGATCTTGGCGTAGCCCTGACAGATGATGAACTGGTTAAGTCCGACCGACAGCAGTGCAAACGGCGTGCCGAGCATGTACACAAAAAAATAGGCGTCGGCGTAGGCATAGCTCTCGCCGCTTGCCCCGAACAGACGCAGCATCGGTTCCCGCAGCGGCAGCACCGCCGCCATCAGCACCACCGAAAGCCCGCACAGCAGCCAGAAGCAGCTCGACAGGATGCGCCGGGCCGCCGGCGTATCCTCCTCACCGAGGCGTATGCTCATCAGCGGCGTGCCGCCGACGCCGACCCAGAACGCAGCCGATCCGACCAGAGTAACCACCGGGCCGCACACCCCTACCCCAGCGAGCGCCAGGCTGCCGACATCCGCGATGTGGCCGATATACATCCGGTCCACCACGCTGTACAGCACGCTGACAAACTGCGCGAGCATACTCGGCAGGGCGATGCGCCAGACCAGACGCCGGATGTCGTCCCGGCCGAGATCGTTTTCCCTTTTCACCGTTTTTCCCTCTTCCCGAAAAGCGCCTTATCCGCGCATCAGGCGCAGCGGCATTCCCGCCGCCTGCGCCATCGTCCGGACATGCTCCATTCCCCTCACCAGCCGCTCGTCCACCACCCGGAACGCCTTGGCCAGCGCGGAGGGAAGCATGTCCACAAAGAGCAGATCCGCGCCGGCGGTCAGCGCTTCGAGGTTGCCGTCGTCGGCGGTCAGCCCGTCAGCCGGGTTTTTGCCGGGCTGCTGGGCGGTGATCCGGATCTCCGGCATCATCAGCCGTAAAAGCGAAATCTCCCGCAGGGTCGTGTCCAAACTTCCGGGACCGCCTTCCTCCGCCAGCGGGGTGCCTTTTGCCGGCATGTACGGGATCACCGGCGCCCAGCGGATCTCCAGTTCCCGCATCAGCAGAATATCGTCTGCAACCTGCCCGAGCGTATGCCCCGGGTAACCGACGATATTGCCGGAAGCCAGTGCCAGACCGCATTCCTTGATCCAGGCGATGCAGCGCATACGCCGGTCAAAATCGGTCGAAGGATTGAGCCGGTTGAACACTTCCCGGTCGGACATCTCAAACTTGAGAGCGTATTCGTCCAGACCGACATCCCGCAGCGCGGCGTACTGCTCCCGTTCCAACTCGCCGGCGGCCAGACTCACCCACAGCCCATATTCCTTTGCCGCCGCGACGATTTTCAGCAGGTCGGCGAAGGGATACCCCGGATCCTCCCCGGAAATCAGAAAGAGCCGCGGCAGCCCCAGCTCGCTGACGGTGCGCGCCGCAGCGATCACGTCGTCCGCCGGCAGCCGGTAGCGCGGGATGACACTGCCCGCGCGCATGCCGCAGTACAGGCAGCGGCTGCGGCAGATGTTGCTGTACCCGCTGCGGGCATGATCTCCCGCCGGTAGTCCTCCGCCGGCATGCGCAGCACTTCGAGAATTTCGCTTCGGCTTTCAAACATTGGAAATCGGTTCCTTTCCTGTATAAATCAAGAAATAACTGGAAAAATTAGGCCGATTGACATCCCGCTGCGTTATGATAGAATGAAATCAAGGGAGGGATGCGGCATGCCCGCTTTCGGCAGCGTCCTGCAGCAGCTCAGAAAAGAACGCCATCTTACGCAAGAACAGCTTGCCCAGACCCTCGGGCTGGCCAAAAGTTCAATCAGCATGTACGAAAACGGCAAGCGGGAGCCTGACTTTGCGACGATGGAACAGCTCGCCGACTATTTCGGTGTGGACATGGATACGCTGTACGGCCGCGCCCCATCGGTGGAGGCCACCGTGCGCATCGACGCGGACAGCCTTGAAATTCTGCGCGCGGTGCGGGAGCGCCCTGAAATGAAGATCCTGTTCTCGGTCAGCCGCGACGTCACCGCTGAGGAGCTGATCGAGGCTATCCACATCGTGGAGGGACTGAAAAGCCGCGAGGACCCGCTTACATAACCACTGGTTATAGGAACCCCGACTGATCACTCCACGCCGGGAATTTTCCTCCTTGTGTCGGCGGAAAAACTCGTCTTCCACTGTTGCCGTGCATAACATTCTAAAACCAGGCTGCGCCGCAGGGGTTCCCTGCGGCGTTTTTATTCGGCGTACAGCGCCGTCGACAGATAACGGTCTCCCGTGTCCGGCAGCAGGACGACAAAGGTTTTGCCGCGATTTTCCGCGCGCTGCGCCAGCCGTTCGGCCGCATACAGCGCTGCGCCGGAGGAAATTCCCGTCAGAATGCCCTCGCTCCTCACCAGGACGCGCGCCGCCTCATACGCCTGTTCCTCGGTTACCGGTTCGACGCAGTCGTACACGTCGGTATCCAGAATCTCCGGCACAAACCCGGCGCCGATGCCCTGCAGGCCATGCGGACCGGCCGCTTCCCCGGACAGCACCGCAGAGCCGGCCGGCTCCGCTGCGGCGACCTGTATCGCCGGATCCTGCTCTTTGAGATACCGCCCGATGCCGGTCAGGGTGCCGCCAGTGCCGACTCCCGCAACGAACCAGTCGAGCACACCGGCGGTATCCCGCCAAATTTCCGGACCGGTGGAGGCGTAATGCGCGGCCGGGTTAGCGGGGTTGACGAACTGGCCCGCCAGAAACGCACCCGGAAGTTCTTTGCACAGTGCCTGCGCCCGGCGAATTGCGCCGGACATTCCTTCCGCCGCCGGGGTCAGCACCAGTTCAGCTCCGTAAGCCCGCAGCAGGCTGCGGCGCTCAGCACTCATGCTCTCCGGCATGGTCAGCACCACACGGTAGCCGCGCGGTACCGCAATCGCCGCTAAGCCGATACCCGTGTTGCCGCTGGTCGGCTCGACGATCACCGCACCGGGCGAAAGCCGGCCGCTGCGCTCGGCCTCCTCAATCATCGACAGCGCCGCGCGGTCCTTGACGCTGCCCGCCGGGTTGAGGTATTCCAGCTTGAGCAGCACACGCGCTTCAAGCCCGCGGGCAGCAGCATACCGCCGCGCCTCGAGCAGCGGGGTGTTTCCGATCAGATCTTCGATCGAATGGGCGATGTTCGGCATCGGATAATTCCTTCCTTTCGGGCTGCAGGCACTGGAAACCGCCCGCAGCGGCAGTATATCAATTCTTCTCAGCGGCAGCGGGCAGTCTACGCCTGCTCGGTTTCCCCCGCCGGCTGCGGAATGACACCGGCGAACTCCGCCACCGGCTCCCGCATCCACAGTGACGGGGTGATCCGCAGGGTGAACCCCTCGCCCGCAGCGGCTGCCCAGCTGTGCATTTCGATGCGCGGCAGCGCATACGCCGCCATCAGCAGCATGATGACCCCGCCGTGGGTGCAGACCACCGCCTCGGTGTCGCCGCTCTTCATCAGCTCCTGCACGATCCCAGCGAAAGCCTCGGTCACCCGCGTCTGGAAATCCGCCGCCGCCTCGCCGCCCGGAATATCCGCCCGCTTTCCGGCGATCCATTCGCCGAAGCGCGGGTCATTCTGCAGCGCAGCTGCGCTCTTTCCCTCCCACTCACCGAAATCGCATTCCGCAAGGCCGTCCGCGATCTCCTGCCGGCAGTGCGGGTACAGCACCTCGAGCGTCTGGCGGCAGCGGGTCAGCGGGCTGGTAAAAAAACGCGCCGCGCCGGGATAGCATGCCTCCCCGCGCAGCCGCAACAGACCCTGCAGCCCCGCCGCAGACAGCGGCAGATCGGTGTGTCCGATGTACAGCCCCTTCTCATTTGCTTCGGTTTCCCCGTGACGAATGAGATGAATTTTGTAGGATTTCATCAAATTTCCCTCCTAAAAATCACAATTTGACGCTTTACAAATGGTATCACTCTGCGGTATAATTATAAACAGACCGTATAGAATGGAACGGGATCCACCGTCGCCCCCCGATGCGCCCTGCGCCGGGAGCGTTGCAACGGCGGTTTTTTCTGCCCATTTATGGTTAAATGCAGAGTTGAGGTGGCAGACGACATGAACAGTGCATTCCCCCGGATTCTCACGCTGCTGCGCAAAGAACGCGGCATCAGCCAGAAGCAGGCTGCCCTTTCCCTGGGCGTATCGCAGGCGCTTTTGTCGCATTACGAGAAGGGTATCCGGGAATGCGGGCTGGAATTTGTCGTGCGCGCTGCGGATTTTTACCACGTTTCCTGCGATTATTTGCTGGGACGCACCCCCGATAAGGCGGGCGCAGTCATTACCGTGGACGAAATTCCGGACAACGATCCGGCGGTTAAAGAAAACCGTATGCGCGGCAGCATCCTGCCGGTGCTGAGCAAAAAGCTGATCGTCAATTCCCTGCATATTATATTCGATTTGCTCCAGCGATGCAATAACAAAGCGGTCACGAATGAAATTTCCGCCTACTTGAGCGTGGCGGTCTACACTGTTTTCCGTGAGCTGTACGCCGCCAACCCCAAAAATCCTGCCGCGCTGTTCTCGGTACCGGCCTATCGGTTTGAGGCCGCCGCGGCTGCGCAGCTCGGCAACGGTGCTGCCCGGCTGGGGCATCTCGCCCGGGGCAACGATATCGGCGAGGAAAAGGGGCTGGACAGCGCAGTGCTGCCGCCGATGACCTCCGATGCCCTCGCAGAGCAGTACCCGCTGTTTGCCACCTCGCTGATGAACCTGCTGCGCAACGCAGAGGGGCACATGCAATAGGACGGAAACGCGCTGTACTGCGCTTTGTCTCCGATTTTTCTGAAAAGCAAAATGACCGGCACCGTAAAAATTTTACGGTGCCGGTTTTTTATGCCCGGGAAACGGGAAAGGACACTGAATTAAGCCGCAGAACAACAGCGGCGATGTTATTTTTACGTCACACAAAACGCCAGCAGGAAACACCTGCCGGTGTTTCCTGTTTCCGACGCCGTCGCATCGGTTGAGGGGAAATTTGTTTTTCCTCATACAGCTCGACAGCGGAAGTTAAATTTTATTAAGTCAATCCCCAACTTCCCGTTGGAGGAAAGCATAAGAGAGCGAATAACACTTGCAAAAAGTTGGTACAAAATCGCCCTTGGACACCTGTCTGGTGGTTTTGTACCCTTCCCATCGGTCTCCGTAAAGGCCTGTACACCCCTCAATAGGGGGGATATAGCGAACGGGCAGCCTATCCGAGAATATGTATAACGGAACAGGAGTGGATCAATCCCCTCGTGGTTTACCTTGTTTGACAGGCCTTAGGTAACTGCTAAATCCTTTTTCCCACGCCAATAGTGGCTCCTGTAATTTCGCGGGGATTCTCCTATAACCGAGACAAAACATCTGTTAAAAGAGCGGGTAGAGCCAAAACCAACAGCAAAACCCATCTCCGTAATGGGGATATCGGAATCGATAAGCATTGCACAGGCATCAGAAATGCGTAGATAGTTGATAAAGTCAGAAAAACCAATACCAACTTTTTGCCGAAACAGGTGCGATATATAATATTTATTGATGTTGAGCGCCTTTTCCAAATCATCCAACTGTATAGAATGACGGTAATTTTCATTGCAATATTCAACGATCGCTTTGAGGGCATCTGTATTTGCCTGACGATCCTGGTAAAACTCCAGAGATTGCAGAATCCAACCGAGCAGCAGCAACAGGTATCCACGAATTTCAGCCTCCTGAAAAAGATCAGGAGGCCCGTTTTCGCCGAAACAAGATGAGGCTGCGGTATGCCGAACTGATCACGCCCGAGGGCATCAAGCACATATCGGGAAGTGATTTATCAAGCAAACCGGGAAACATTATGACAGACAATCTTGCCTCGGCGAGCAACTTGGATATCTATACCTTTAAGGGCGATCCGGATGGCGAAGTGTTTGAGCCCTCCCTTGTCTATCACGGTTTCCGCTATCTGGAAATATCCGGAATAGACGAGCCGCTTCCGCTTGAGGATATAGAGGGGCTTGTACTGTACAGTGCACTTGATGAAACCAGTAGTTTTACCTCCTCCGATCCGCTGGTCAATCAGCTGTACAGCAACGTCCTCTGGGGACAACGCAGCAATTTTATGAGCATTCCCACCGACTGTCCGCAGCGCGACGAACGCTGGGGCTGGACAGGGGATGCGCAAATTTTTGCCCGTACGGCAGCGTATAACATGAACGTGCTGCCCTTTTTCCGCAAGTATGCAATGGATATGCGGGACGCCAGACACGACAACGGAATTATCAATGTGATTTCCCCCACAACTGGCAAGGGGCAGAAGATGGATGACTTCCCCACAAATGGCTGGGGAGACGCCATCATCATTATCCCCTGGCAAATGTATATGCAGTATGGTGATAAACAGATTATAGAAGAGAATTATGACGCCATGTGTGCTTGGATTGACGTTCTCCTGGACGCCAGTAAGGGGTATTATGACGAGGCCAGCGGCACATATAAGGAAGGAAGCACACTTACCTATATCCGCTCCCGCGGCAATTTGGGCGACTGGCTGTCAACAGGAGAAACAACGCCCGTCAACGTAACCGACACGGCGTATAGCGCTTATGTGTCCGGCCTTTTATCCAAAATGGCGAAAATAACCGGAAGACCCGATGATGCCGGTAAATATGCCGATATCGCACAGCGTTATAAAACAGCATGGCAAAATGAATTCCTCAATGCGGACGGCAGCACAAAATGCGGAACCCAGACATCTTATGTAGTGGGCTTGCAGTTTGACCTGTTCAAACCGGAACACAGAAAGCTGGCTGCCGACCGGCTGGCGGAAAATATCAAAAAGCGGGGATATCACCTTACCACCGGTTTTCTGGGCAACAGCTATCTTACATCGGCTCTAACAGAGGCAGGACGAGAGGATATGGCGTTTATACTGTTTGAGCAGACATCGGCACCGTCGTGGATGTATAGCGTCCTGACGGGTGCTACCACCGTATGGGAATCTTGGACCGCTCTGCAAATCGACCAGAATGACGGAACGAGTACGATGGATGCAAAGTCCTATAACCATTATGCGTACGGAGCGGTTTTTGAATGGGTATTCAAGCAGGTGCTTGGTATTGAACGCGATGAAAACGACTTGACAAAGCCCGCATTTAAGCATATCCTCCTTCAGCCCACGCCCGGCGGCGGTCTTACCGAAGTTAAGGGATCTTATGAAAGTATCTATGGTAAGATTACAAGCCATTGGACCATAACGGATACCGGTATGGAATACTCGGCAACCGTTCCCGCAAACACGACCGCAACGGTCTATCTGCCAATTTCCGATGAAAATGATGTCGTGCTTGAAAGCGGCCGTGAGATCGCGAAAGCCGAGGGGATCACCTATAAAGGTAGCGAAAACGGGCGGGCGATTTACGAGGTGGTTTCAGGCAGTTACCGGTTCACAGTAAATTCCGGTGAAGACGGCGGTGAAAAAGAACCGGCGGATACTGGTGTGGTTACCGCCGCTGCGGGAACCGGCGTGGCAGTAGTGTCCGCCGCAGGCACACTTTGGGCGCTGCGCCGCAGAAAACGCCGTGCGGCATAAAATCGATAGAGAAAATTCCAGAACGATGCATTTCGGATAACGAATCAGATGGAACGCAGCAAGTTGGCGCCGTTTTTCAAACGGCGCCAACTTGTACATTATGAGAAGTCAAGCAAAAACAAAGCCCCGAAAAAGTGAGCAATCAAGCCACTTTTCGGGGTTTACCTTTGGGATGTGTTGACAAAAAAGATACCTGCTCGCGGTCGAGCTACACAACAAAAACGATCGGCAACTCATTACGAATTGCCGACCGCAGGTCTGGTGCGAGAAACGGGACTTGAACCCGTACGTCAAAGACACACGCACCTCAAACGTGCCTGTCTGCCAGTTCCAGCATTCTCGCATATTCCTGTATGCACAGAGCATTTACTGCTCAAGCGCGAGGATTATTATAGCATCAGAATCGCCTGCTGTCAACAGATTTTTTATTACTTTTTCGCGGAATACTCCCGAATCTGCCGCAGCAGATCGGTATAGCGCTGTCTGCCCGCCGCCGTATTGAGCACCTCCAGCAGGCGGTTGGTGGAAAGCTTTTCCGGATACCCCATCCGGCGCAGCAGCTCCCGCCGCAGCACTGCGCTTTCCGGCGCGCCGATCAGGCCATCCTCGTACAGTTCCTGCCGTGTAATCGGCTCCGGCGTTTGCATGGCAGGCTCACCGAGAATCGTCGCACCGGCCCGGCGAAGCGCAGCCAGAATGACGCCAGCGTCTACCCCTTCGACCCCCAGCAGGCCTTCTTTAGATGGCTGCGCCTTACGGCGCTCCTTGCCCTGAATTTCCGGGATGTATGCGTGACGTATACAATCCTGCGGCAGTGCCCCCTGCAGATAGCTGCGGATCACAAAGCCCGCTGAATCACTGTCGGTGAACACGATCACCCCTTGATTCGCCGCCAGGTCCCGCAGCAAGCGCAGCAGCGCCTCGTCTCGGAAAACGCCGAATCCCGCAGTTTCCACGATCACCGTGTCCACGATTTCCCGCAGGCGGGCAGCATCATAGCGGCCTTCGACTACAATCGCCTCTTTGATTTTTACCACGATGCTCTTCCCTCCTAAAGCGACGTGCTTGTCTGCGGCACGCACCGACTCAGCTATCTTCCGGATTTGGCCAGCACAATCAGCTTTGCCACTGTCTTTTCCAGCACGCCGCGTTCCTCGTCCGCGCGTCCGGATTTCAACTGCGTGTCCGCCTGTGCCAGCACATCCAGACAGCGGCGCAACGTCGGCAGCGACAGCCGTGCGCTGTCCCGGGCGGCATTGCGCAGCACAAATTCCCGTCCTCGGTACTTGAATTCGGCAGCCAGCGACTCTGCCGGAACGCCGGCCGAAGCGGCCGCCTTGGCGCGGTATAAATCCACATAGCACCCGGAAAGCACCGACAGGATCATGATCGGTTTTTCCCGCTGATAAAACAGCCGGTGCAGCACTTCATACACCTGCTGGTAATGGTTCTGCAGCAGCTCCCTTGTCAGCTGATATACCGAGGTTTCGAGGCTTCTCGTCGCTGCCTGCTCCACGTGCTCCCGAGTCACGCCGCCCGCCCCAGCGAGCGCGCAGAGCTTGTCCAGCTCATTGAGCAGCAGATTCAGATCATTACCGCATTGTTCCACCAGCAGGCGCGCCACCTCCGGTGTCATCGAGCTGCCGCGGCGCTGTGCGCCTGCGCACAGCATTTTTGCGACATCGCCAGCCGTTTTCTTCGGGAACTCCACCACGCAGCCCACTTTATCCACCGCCGCGCTGAACGCCTTCCAGCGGGCGCTTTTTTTCATATCCGGCTGTACGGCGTCCATCCAGAACACCAGCACGCATTCCTCCGGCGGCGAGGCAAGCAGCGCCTGCACCCGGTCGGCCGTTGATGCGGAAGCGCCAATATCCAGGTCCCGCACCATAACACATTTGCGCTCGGCCATCAGCGGCAGCGCCTCTACCGCATCCTCCAGCTCCTCGATGGAAAAATCCGTTCCGTCGAACTTGCGCAGATTAAATTCGGCAAAGCTGTCCTTTCCCACAGCCTTGTCGGCAATCATCTGCGCATACCGCGCCGCCAGATAGGCTTCTTCCCCATATAAAAAATACACGCGTGCCAGCCGCCCATCCTTGAGCTGCTGTTTGAGATCGGTTTCCTTAGCCGGCATCGTTTTTCCTCCTGTCCGTATTCTCTAGGTCAACAGGGTCAGATCGCCGCGTCCGCGGGTAAATATCTCGACCGTTCCTTCCTGAACGGTGGTGAGCAGCGTATCCCCGCCCCGCGGCAGGCTTTTCATCGCTTCATCCAAACGATAGGCGCTGCAGGCAAGCACGCTGCCCTGCGTGATCAGCCGTCCCGCATTGCGCGGAGCAGAACCGGAATAGACCACCAGATGCGTCTTGCGGAAATCCTCCGGCAATGAAGCGGCATCGCCGGCATTCGGACAAAACAGCAGGCGGGTCTCGCCCACCCGGATCCGCAGCCATTCCCCGCTGCGTTCCAGCACACCGTCGTCCCAGAAAGCGATGCTTCGCCCGTCGAGCGGCATGGCCCGTTCCCCGGCCTTTTCTTCCATCTGCTGTGTATCCCCGTCCGGCACATAGGCCACATGGCCGACTTCGGTTTCCGAAAGCACCGCCTGCAATGCATCTGCCCCATACCTGCCGGTTTCGGTCAGCACCACAAGATCAATCCGCGGCGTCCGTCTGTTCCGGAGCATGGAAGCGATCGGCGCTCTGTCCGGCCGTTCGCCGGAAATCACGAGCAGCGACCTCCCGCCGCGTTCCACCAGAGTCACGCTGTTCTCCTTTCCGGCAACCGCAATGCGGGTGACACCATGCATCAGTGCACCGTGAACCAGAAGGCCGGCCATCAGAATCATCACCGACAAAGCCGCAGCGCATTGGACACCGCGGCCGCGCGCCGTATGCCAGCCGATGCAGCACAGCAGCAGGCCGCCGGCCAGCGCCAGGGCGATAAACGGCTCACCGGCATCGGCGGAGGCAAACGACAGGGAGCCGAGCCCTTCCGCTGCTGCCAGCAGGTAACGGGTCAGCAGCCCGGCGATAAAAAGCAGACCGCGGCAAAGGAAGCCAAATCCCGGCACAAAGGAGAAGATCGCACCCAAGCATCCAACGGCAAGCGCAGTATTCGCCGGAAAAACCGTGAGCAGGTTAGTCAGCGGCGCCATCAGAGACACTTCGCCGAATACCAGCGCGGTAATCGGCAACGTAAACGCCACCGCAGACAGGGTGACACACAGCGCGGTCAGCGGTTTGATACACAGCACCCGGCACACGATTTTCCGCCTGCCGCAGCACAGGCGGCTTTCCAGCGGATCCAGTCCGTACCGCGTGAACCACGGCAGCAGATACAGCAATCCAAGCGTAGCGGCGAACGACAGCCACAGCCCCACATCCAGCACAGCAAAGGGGTTGGCCGCCAGAATCAGCAGCAGGGAAAGGCCGAGCGAGTTGAGGCTGTCGGCCTCCCGGCGCACCATCTGCCCGGCGAGCAGAACCAGACACATCACACCCGCCCGTGTAACCGAAGGCGTAAAACCGGTCAACGCCATGAAAATCAGTACGACGGCAGCTGTCACCATTGCGGACAGCCGGCGCGGCAGCCGCAACTTACGCAGAATGCCCAGAACGCCCTGCGCGATAATCGCCATATGCAGCCCCGACACCGCAATCAGGTGAGAAATTCCCGAAAGCCGGAAAGCAGAAACTGCCGCCTCCGACAAAGCGGATTTATCCCCGAAGCAGATCCCGCAAAGCAGGGCACCCGGATCACCCGGAAGATACCAGCGGATATGCCGCACCGCCTCGCACCGAATTTGCTGAAGCCGCGCGTACCAGGACAGGCTTGTCGGCTCCATCAGCCTATACGCATCCGCCGTATACCCGCCGCCGGCCAGATTCGCCGTGAACAGAACGCCGCCAGTCCGTGCGTTACAACTGGCGGTCCAGTCACCGCTGCCGCGGCTGTAGACAACAAACTCAGCCTCCACTTCGTCGTACAGCTCCGGACAGAATTCCCGGTCATGGATATACAGCAGCATACCAATACCGGCCGGCATCTCCCCCTGCACGGTTTCCACCACATAGCAGCCGTCTTTGGCATCGTCGATGTTGACAACCTGCACCAATGCGCGGACCGTCTGTCCGTCAAAGCGCTGGAGCGGCTGATAATACAGCACCTCAGCGGCCGCGCACGCGCCGAAGGATACCGCCAGCGATGCGAATACCGCGGGGATCGCCGCCCTTCTGCGCAGCGGCGGCCAAAGCAAAGACACCAGAAAAAGAAGAAGGCATAGCACGGCCAGAACCACAATCGCATTGAACCCGATCAGCGACGCGGCAAACCACGCGCCAAAGCAGGCAAAGCCGATGATGGCAAACGGTCGCGCCATGCCTATACCTCCTCACGATGTCCCGATGAGAAAGCCTTCAGATCAGTAAGCTCGAACACGCCCCCATTTCGGGGGCGGAAGAAAATCGTGTCGTCGCTGCCTTCCCTTGAACTGCAGCAGCATGCCGCGCTCAGGCGCCTTACCCCGTCTTTCCTTCCGCTCTCCGAAATTCTTCGACCTTAGCTTGCACAGGATAAAGTCCGGCAAGGCTGAGGACGACGATGGGCCGGTGCCCATCTAGGACGAAAACGACACCGGGCGAAGTACTGCGCAGGTTAAGGCGTGTTCGTACGCGTGCGCTATGGTTAATCAAAGAAAAGCGGAAGCGGCTCCAGGAAGAAGATGTCGTCGCGCTTGACCGCATCCCCTTCCGCGAGGATCGCACAGCGACCCACGATATTGCCGCCCGCACGCTCGACGAGCAGTTCGAGTGCCCGCAGCGATTCGCCGGTGCTGATCACATCGTCCACGATCAGCACGCGTTTGCCGCGGATCGCCTCCACCTCACCCTCGTCGAGGTACAGCGTCTGTTCCTTATCGGTGGTGATCGACCGCACGTCCACCGAAATCGGATGGCTCATATAGAGCTTGGGGTACTTGCGTGCGATGAAATACGGCTTTTCGCTCTGCCGTGCCATTTCGTAGACCAACGGGATACCCTTGGCCTCCGCCGTGATCAGCACATCAAACGCCGGCGCCTTCTCCAGCAGCGCAGTCGAGGAAGCCACCGTTAGCGGCACATCGCCAAAAATCACAAAGGCCGCAATGCTGACATGCTCATTGAGCCGGCACAGCGGCAGCTCCCGCTGCAGGCCGGCGATCGTCATGGTATAGCTTTTTTCCATCGTTCTTCCGCCCTCTCCCGTTTTAATTCTTTTTGCGCGCCATTTCCTTCATCCGCTGTTCCTTGGACAGCGTGCGCTTGCGCAGACGGATACTTTTCGGCGTGACCTCGACGAGTTCGTCGTCGTTGATGAACTCCAGCGACTGTTCGAGTGAAAGCACGGTGGGCGGCGTCAGCCGCAGCGCTTCATCCGAGCCGGCGGCGCGCATATTCGTCACATGCTTTTTCTTGCAGACGTTGACCGCCACATCCTCGCTTTTCGGAGATTCCCCGACAATCATGCCTTCGTAAACCTCCACGCCCGGTCCCACAAACAGCATGCCGCGATCCTGGGCGTTATACAGGCCGTAGCTACTGGTTTCGCCGGTTTCAAACACCACGAGGGATCCCTGTACCCGCTGCGGAATATCCCCCTTATACGGCTCATAGCCGTCAAACACGCTGTTCATGATGCCGTTGCCGTTGGTATCGGTCAAAAACTGCTGCCGGTAGCCCATCAGGCCGCGCGACGGGATGCGGAATTCCAGATGGCTCATGCCGGTGTCACGGGTGCCCATGTTGACGATCTCCGCCTTGCGGGATCCCAGCTTTTCCATAACCGCGCCCACATACTGCTCGGGCACCTCGATCATCAGCAGTTCCATCGGCTCGAGGGTCTTGCCGTTTTCATCCTGCTTATAAATGACCCGCGGGCGGCTGACCGCAAACTCAAATCCCTGCCGGCGCATGGTTTCAATCAGGATGGACAGATGCAGCTCACCGCGGCCCGACACCTCGAATGCGTCGGTTGTCTCGGTTTCGCGCACCCGCATACTGACGTTGGTTTCAACCTCTTTAAACAGACGGTCCCGCAGGTTGCGGGAGGTCACGAACTTTCCCTCACGTCCGGCAAACGGGCTGTTATTGACCATGAAAATCATTGAGATCGTAGGCTCGTCGATGCGCACAAACGGCAGCGCCTCCACCTGTTCCGGATCACATGCCGTTTCACCGATGTTCAGATCGGCGATGCCGGTCACCGCGACGAGATCGCCAAGCTGTGCCGTTTCATGCTCCACGCGGCGCAGCCCTTCAAACTGGTACAGCTTGCCGATGCGGGCGTTCACCGTCGTGCCATCGGTCTTGCACAGCACCACGGCCTGTCCGTTTTTCACACTGCCGCGCTCCACGCGTCCGACACCGATCCGGCCGACATAATCGTCATAGTCGATATTGGAAAACAGGATCTGCAGCGGTCCGTCCAGATCGCCTTCCGGTGCCGGTACATACTTCAAAATCGCGTCAAACAGCGGCTGCATATCCCCGCTTCGCGCTTCCGGATCGAGCGACGCATAGCCGTCCCGGCCGGAAGCATAAATCACCGGGAATTCCAGCTGGTCCTCGTCGGCACCGAGTTCGATAAACAAATCCAGAATCTCATCGATAACCTCGGCAGGACGCGCGCCGTCCCGGTCAATCTTGTTGATCACCACCAGCGGACGCTTGCCGAGTCCGAGTGCTTTTTTCAGCACAAAGCGCGTCTGCGGCATACAGCCTTCAAACGCGTCGACGAGCAGCAGAACGCCGTCGACCATCATCAGAATCCGTTCCACTTCACCGCCGAAGTCGGCGTGACCGGGAGTATCCACAATGTTAATTTTGGTGTCGCCCACCATAATGGCGGTGTTTTTGGCCAGAATGGTGATGCCGCGCTCCCGTTCCAGATCACCGGAGTCCATCACCCGCTCCGCCACCTGCTCATTCGCACGAAAGACACCGCTTTGCCGGAGCATCTGATCCACCAGCGTAGTCTTGCCATGATCGACGTGTGCAATGATCGCAATATTCCGCAAATTTTCTCTTTTTCCCATGCCGTAAATCTTCCAATCCCCGCTCAAAATAAGCATTTGTTATTTGGCCATCGCCACAGCGGCGATTCCAACCGATTTATTATAGCACTTTCCCTAATCTTCGACAAGACCTTTTCGGATAAGCCGCCGAGATTCCTGCATAAATCGTCCGCTATGGCAGAAAATAAAAACGTCGGCGGAAACATCCGCTGACCTTCGGCTTATATTCTTACAACGACAGGAGGGAATCATCCATGTCCAAAAACAAGCAGCAGAATCAGAACAAACAGCAGAACCAGTTCCAGAACCAGAATCAGAACCAGAATCAGAACCAGAATCAGAACAAACAGCAGAATCAGCAGAACCAGAACCGCAGCCAGCACAACGAGCAGTTTTAAAATACCCCGTTCACGCAAAAACAGGCCGGAGGAAATATCCTCCGGCCTGTTTTTTGATTTTTGTCAGCTGCACTCAATCCTCAGCGGGATTCTGCTGCTCGCGCGCCTGCTTGAGCTGATAAGACAGCGTCATCAGGCTGTCGCCGAGATGGACATTTTCGACCACTACGCCGGGATTATGGTAGGTAATATCGTAATGACTGAAATTCCAGAATCCCTTTACGCCCAGCGCAATCAGCCGATCCACCAGCGATTGCGCCGCCTCCTTGGGGATGCAGAGAATCGCCAGCCGCGGATGCACACGGCGGCATACCGCTTCGATCTCATCAGTTGACTGTACCGCCATGCCGCGTATCGTGGTACCGATCACCTGCGGGGAATCGTCAAACACACCGACCAGGCGGACGCCGCGATGTTCAAAATCCATATGGTTGGCAATGGCCTTGCCCATGTTGCCGGCTCCGAGCAGGATCGTATCCGACAGCTCGTCCATGCCGAGAATATGACCGATCTCCTCATACAGCTGTCCCACGACATAGCCATACCCCTGCTGGCCAAAACCGCCGAAGCAGTTGAGGTCCTGCCGGATCTGGGAGGCCGTCAGCCCCATGCGCTGGGAAAGTTCCCGCGAAGAGATCCGCTCGATTCCGTTTTCCTTCAGATCGTACAAAAAGCGATAATAGCGGGGCAGCCTTCGCACCACCGACATAGATATATGCTCTGCTTTCGGCATGAAAATTCGCCTCCTTGACACCGCAGCGGCCCATCGGCCTAAAAGAAATCCGTCTTACGCCTTTTTCTGCTGCTCCCGGGTGTAGTCGAGCAGGCCGCCAGCGAGCAGCATTTCCACCTGACGGCGGGTGAAGTCCGCACGCAGCGGGATATCGCGCCCGGTCGTCTCGTTGCGCAGCACCACCGCTTCGCCGCGGGACAGCCGTCCGCGGATATCCGGCAGACTGAGCACATCGCCGAACGAGATCGCGTCGTAATCCGCCTCATCGGCAAAGGTCAGTGGCAGGATGCCGGCATTGATGAGGTTCGCCACATGAATCCGGGCGAAGGATTTCACGATCACTGCCTTGATGCCCAGATACAACGGCGCAAGCGCGGCGTGCTCACGGGAGCTTCCCTGCCCATAGTTTGCACCGCCAACAATTATGCCCTGGCCTTCTTCCTTGCAGCGGGCCGGAAATTCGGGATCGCAGCGCACAAAGCAATGCTGCGAAATGGCCGGAATATTCGAACGCAGCGGCAGGATCTTTGCCCCCGCTGGCATGATGTGATCGGTGGTGATGTTGTCACCGACCTTCAGCAGCACCTTAGCCTCGATGCTGTCCGGCAGCGGTGCGGTCTGGGGGAACGGCTTAATGTTCGGGCCGCGCTCCACCGTGACGGCGTCCATCTCCTCTTCCGCCGCGGGAGCGACAACCATGTTATCGTTGATCAGGAAAGCTTCCGGCAGCCGGATATCCGGCATCTCGCCGAGAGTGCGCGGATCGGTAAACACGCCGGCCAGTGCAGAGACGGCGGCAGTCTCCGGACTGACGAGATACACCTGGCCGTCGGCAGTGCCGGAGCGTCCCTCAAAATTGCGGTTGAAGGTGCGCAGCGAAATACCGCCCGACTGCGGCGACTGGCCCATGCCGATGCACGGGCCGCAGGCGCATTCCAGGATGCGCGCGCCAGCCGCGATCAGATCTGCAAGCGCCCCGCACTGCGCGAGCATGGCATACACCTGCTTGGAACCAGGGGCAATCGACAGGCTCACATCCGGATGCACTGTCTTTCCCCGGAGAATGGACGCCACCTTGAGCATGTCCATCAGCGAGGAGTTAGTGCACGAGCCGATGCAGCACTGATTAACCTTCATGCCGGCCAGCTCCTCCACCGGCTTGACGTTATCCGGCGAGTGCGGGCAGGCCGCCAGCGGACGCAGCGCGGAGAGGTCGATATCAATTACCTCGTCGTATACCGCGTCGTCGTCCGGCTGCAGCTGGACCCAGTCCGCCTCGCGGCCCTGTGCCTTCATAAAGGCGCGGGTGATGTCGTCCGACGGGAACACCGAGGTCGAAGCGCCGAGCTCGGCACCCATATTGGTAATCGTCGCGCGCTCCGGCACCGACAGCGTACGCACGCCTTCGCCGCCGTATTCAATGATCTTGCCGACGCCGCCCTTGACCGACATGCGCCGCAGGACCTCGAGAATGACGTCCTTAGCCGCCACCCACGGCGACAGCCGGCCGGTCAGGTTGACCCGCACCATTTTCGGCATGGTGATATAGTAAGGGCCGCCGCCCATCGCCACCGCCACGTCGAGGCCGCCGGCGCCGAATGCCAGCATGCTGATGCCGCCGCCGGTCGGCGTATGGCTGTCGGAACCGATCAGGGTTTTGCCGGGGATGCCGAAGCGTTCAAGGTGCACCTGATGGCAGATGCCGTTGCCCGGGCGCGAAAAATAGATGCCGTGTTTTTTGCACACGGTCTGTATGTAGCGGTGGTCGTCGGCATTTTCAAAGCCGGTCTGCAGCGTGTTGTGGTCAATATACGCCACCGAAAGCTCGGTGCGTACCCGCGGCACGCCCATCGCTTCAAATTCCAGATATGCCATCGTACCGGTGGCATCCTGCGTGAGCGTCTGATCGATTTTCAGCGCCACCTCGCTGCCCGGCGTCATATCGCCGCTCACCAGATGCGAGCGGATCAGTTTCTGTGCCAATGTGTATCCCATGCCAACCACTCCTGTTCTGAAAATCGCCCCACTGCCAGGATCCCCCTGCCGCAGCGGGACTTCCTTTAACCTCTATTATGCCTGATTGTCAAGCATTTGTCAATCGATCCGCCCGGGAAAATCCCGCCGAATTCTTTTCTATATATTCCCACGCTGAAAACCTCTTCGGACAGAAAAGCACCGCAAACGATTGCAATTTTTGCCGTTTGCCGATATACTAAAATCAACCGGAAATTTCCGTTCTTTTAAACCATACCGTATCAGCAGATGAAAGGTGGAACGCCCTTTATGCGTATACTTGACAATTTGAAATTTATTGGCATGGATGAACGGGTTCGGAAATTTCTTTTGCCGACCCGTATCGTCTCCGCCGCCGGAACGGTTCAGCATGCCGAAAATCTGCTGGTACAGAAACCCCTGCAAATCGGCCTTGCCGAAAAGGAGTATACCATTCTGGAAAACGGCGATGACGGAAACCACGCGTCGGTCGTGCTGGATTTCGGCACAGAACTGCATGGCGGCATACGGCTGATGGCCTATATGAACGACGGCAGCGCGTATCCGGAAGTCCGCATTACTTTTGGAGAATCCGTTTCCGAAGCAGAAAGTATGCTCGGTGAAAAAAACGCCACAAACGATCACGCGGTCAGACAATTTGTCATCCCCGTTCCAAGCTTAAGCGATCAGGAATGGGGGCAGACCGGCTTTCGTTTTGTCAAGCTCGAGCTTTTATCAGCGAACACCCGAATGGCGTTGAAAGCCGTTCTGGCGGTTTTTATTTACCGGGATTATCCGTATAAAGGCGGTTTTCAGTGCAGTGATGCCGATCTGAACCAAATTTTTGACACAGCGGCCTACACCTGTCACCTGAACCTGCAAAACATGGTCTGGGATGGGATCAAACGCGATCGTCTGGTCTGGATCGGGGACATGATGCCGGAAAGCATGACCGTACGCAACCTGTTCGGTGCCATTCCCCTGGTCGAAGAAAGCCTGGATTTCGTCCGTGAACAAACACCCCTTCCCGGCTGGATGAATCATTTCCCCTCCTATTCGATGTGGTGGATCCTGATTCTCTGGGACTGGTACATGGCCAGCGGAAACCAGGATTTTTTGCAGAAGAACCGGGATTATGCGCTCGGACTGCTGAATAACCTCTGCGCACTTGTGCAGGATGATGGAACAGACTCTCTGGACGCGTATTTCCTTGACTGGCCTACCGCCGACACCAAAGCGGCGGTAAGCGGAGTAAGGGCTCTGCTGCGTATGACGCTCGACTGTGGAAAAAGACTGGCGGAGATTTACAGCGACCCCGCCCTTGCCGTGCGCTGCGCCGACCGAAGGGAAAAGCTCGATTTGATTGCAGAACAGCCCTTCGGCTCCAAGGCCGCGGCCGCCTTCCTGGCTCTGGCCGGTGTCATGAAAAAAGAGGACGCCGCCGCGCTGATCACACAAAACGGTGTTTCCGGGCTGTCCACTTTCATGCTCTATTTTATTCTGCGCGCAGTTGCAGAAAACGGAGAAGAAACCAAAGCACTGGAGATGCTCAAAACCTACAGCCTGCCTATGCTTGCGCATGGCGCGACAACGTTCTGGGAGGATTTTCAATATGAATGGAGCTCAAACAGCTGCGGGATAGACCGACTGTATTCAGAAGGTGAGGCGGACATCCACGGGGATTTCGGCGCCTATTGCTATACCGGACTGCGCCACAGCCTGTGTCATGGCTGGGCTTCCGGAGCGGTTCCATTTATCATGGAAACCGTTCTCGGCATCTCCATTCTGGAATGCGGCTGTAAGGCGATCCGTATCCGTCCGCATCTCTGCGGCCTGAAGTGGGCCCAGGGAAGTTTCCCCACGCCATACGGCGTTGTGCATGTCCGTCACGAACAGCAGGCGGACGGTTCCGTGAAAACAGAGATAACCGCACCGGAAGAAATTCATGTGATCACCGGTTGATCCGGCCGCTCTGCACTTCTGTGCGTGTTCATTTTCCGGGTCATTTGTTTACCATCACAAATCTGAAAAGTCACTG
>CAJKBW010000026.1 GCA_905198295.1 uncultured Oscillospiraceae bacterium
CATTGTACCAGAAGGGCTGACGGGTCCTCAACTTTCATTTAACTTTACAGTCCGTGTGAATAGTCGAGGAGGCGAAACGATGACAGGAAAAGAAAGAATCCAGCGGATACTTCGGCGGGAACCGGTCGATCGGATCGGGCTGTATGAGCATTTCTGGCCGGATACCGAAAAGGCTTGGGCGGATACCCTGCGCGGGCAGAGCTTTGAGGACTGCTTCGGGCTGGATATTCAGGAGAGCTGGCCGCTGAATCTGGTTATCGACTTGGATTTTGCGCCTCGGGTAGTAGCGGAAACCGAAGAAACCATCACTTATCTGGATGGCAACGGGGCGACCATGCGGCGGCATAAGCTGCACGACTCCACGCCGGAGCACGTCGATTTTCAAATCCGGGAACGGGCAGACTGGGAAGCAGTGCGCGGCAAACTGACGCCAGATCCCCGGCGGATCGATTTCCACGGCTACCGCATTGCCCGGCAGCAGGCGAAGGAAGCGGGCCGCTTTTTTGTGTGGAGCGGTGTGAACGTGTTTGAATCCATTCATCCGATCTGCGGTCACGAAAACCTGCTGGCGGGCATGGCACTCGACCCGGATTGGGTGATGGATATGGTCACGGTATATTCTGAACTGGCGGTAGAGCTGCAGCGCACGCTGTTTGAACAGGAGGGTTATCCGGACGGGATCTGGTATTTTGAGGATATGGGCTACAAGGGGCATCCATTTATGTCCCGTGCCATGTACGATGAGCTGATCCAGCCGGGGCATATCCGCACCATCCGCTTTGCCAAGGAGCACGACATGCCGGTGATTATGCATTCGTGCGGCTATGTCGAGCCGCTGCTCGGCGGGATGATTGAAGCGGGCATCGACTGCCTGCAGGCAATTGAGGTGAAGGCGGGGATGGACCTGCTTCAGCTGCAGCGGGAGTACGGGGACAAAATTGCGTTTATGGGCGGCATTGATGTGCGGGCGCTGTATTCCAACGACCGCGAGGTCATTGACCGGGAGCTGGAGGCAAAAATTCCGGTGATGAAGGCGGGCGGCAACTATATCCTTCACAGCGACCATTCCATCCCCAAGACGGTAACGCCGGAAACCTACCGTTATTTTGTGGAAAAGGGTCTGTCGCTGGGCACCTATTGAAACATGCGGGAGGCGGTGGGGATGAAAACAGGAAAAGCGCTTTTGCTGTTGGTTGTGGGCTTGCTGCTGCCGGCGGGGACGGGCTGCCGGAGCACGGCTGCGCCGCCCTCGGCTTTGTCCGGATCGTCGCCCGCCGTACAGGAGGCGCCGGCGGATAATTCTTCCGTACAGGAGGCGATTGATGTGGAGCTGGCTTTTCCTGGCTATGCCCGCAAAGCGGTGACCTTCAGCTATGACGACGGCTGCATACAGGATCGCCGGCTGACCGCGCTGTTCCGGGAATATGGCCTGAAGGCGACTTTTAATCTGTATTCGGCCTGCTTTGGAGAGAGCACCCGAATTCATCATGGCGGCTTTGAACTGGATTATTCCAAGATTGCGGAAGACGAGGTGGCCGCACTGTATGAAGGCTTCGAGGTGGCCTCGCATACCCGGCATCACTATGATCTGCGCTCGCTGGACGATGCAACCGTGCTCGAGGAGATCGCCTCCGACCGGCAGGCACTTGCCGCTTTGACCGGATATGCGATTGACGGCATGGCTTATCCCGGCGGCGTGTACGACAGCCATGTGCGCGATCTTGCGGAACAGAGCGGAGTGCTGTATGCACGCACGATCAACGAAACCAAAAGCACCGCGCTGCCGGAGGATTTTTATCAGTGGCATCCGACCGCGCATGACAGTGACCCGGCCCTGCCTGGAATCGTCGATCGTTTTCTGACATCGTCGGGGAAAGAACTCCGGCTGCTGTATATCTGGGGGCATTCCTTTGAACTGGATAAGGAGGGAGGCGCCCGCTGGAACAACCTGCAAAATCTCTGTGAAAGCCTTGCCGGGCGGTCGGATGTGTGGTATGCCGACAACCGGAGCATCTGCCGGTATGTCCATGCGCTGCGGCAGTATGAACGGGAAGGGATCAACCGTTCCGACATGACCCTGTATGGGTTTGCCGGAGAAAACCCGGTGTCGGCCGCTCCCGGGCAATCGTTCGGCGCTTAAGCCGGCAAACCGGGCGGACACTGCCGCCCGGTTTGTTTTTAAACGTTTCCGTACCGGGGCATATTCTTGACATACCAGAAAACAAATGATAATATAAATGGTATTATATATAATATATTGAGCGGTTTAATTTTAATTGTTATTCATATTTAACGATAGGAGGGCGGATATGGCCGAAAAAAAGCTCAAAGACGATATTGTCAAATGGAGCGTGGATACCAAGCGGAGAGTGAGCAAGCAATTCAACGGGATTGCGGACACGAAGATCTATATCGACATCAATTCCTATGAGCAGGATCTGAAGCTGCACTACCATGAGTTTTATGAAATCGTCTATGTCATGTGCGGGTCGGCCACCCATATTATCAACGGCGAAGCGCACAGCGCGTGCATGGGGGATCTGTTCCTGCTCAATTACGATACGGCGCACACTCTCGTGGATGTCAGCTCCAATTATAAAATGATCAGCATTTCCTTTCTGCCGGATATTGTCGACCCCTCGCTTGCCGATTCGCAGAATGTCAACGATTTGCTGATGTTTCTGATAAATGAAGAGATTTTTGAGCATGACTCGAATGCCGGATTTATTGTTCTGCATGCCTGCGCGAAGGAATTTGAAACCATGCTCGAGGAAATGTACAGCGAATATGCCAACCAGAGGGATTACAGTCCATTTATCCTTCGGCATCTGATGTCGGTGGTGCTCGGACGTGTTTACCGGATCGCGTCGCAGAAATACGAGATCTCCTCACAGGATAACCTGACCGGTGTGATGCATTATATCGACCAGAATTATATGCGGCCCTGCAAGCTAAGTGATCTGGCAAAAATCGCTCTGCTCAGCCCGTCGTATCTGTCGGCGCAGTTCAAAATCCGTTTCGGCGTCAGCATAAGCGATTATATTCATATGAAGCGTATGGAAAATGCCTGCTCCCTGATGAAAACCACCGACGATTCCATTTTGGCGATCATGCGGGAGGTCGGGTATAACGATCCCAAGAATTTTTACCGGATTTTCAAATCCCATACCGGCATGACGCCGGGGGATTATCGTGAGAGCTGTCGGCAGAAGCGTATACGCTTTTAAGGCCCCCTGATAAAAGGGGGCCTTTTTATTTTGTGAATAAAGTTTGCCCGTTGGTCATAAATTGCAGCAGACAAGCGGTCAACTTTCAAAAGAATCACTAATACATACAAATTAAAGACCATAGACCTGGATTTTATATGGATTGTATAATGAATATGACGATGGGTCGGTGATTGTCAGCAAGCAGGTACTCCGCAGAGGGGGTGCCGGCGAAAATGAAAGGAAGGGTATTGATGAAAAAAGCACTGTCGATTCTATGCGCAACGGTTTTGCTGTGCACGGGCATGGCGTCAGGCGCGGCCGCATCGGCGGACGCAGCGGTGAGCGGACAGGTGTTTGACATGTCTTCCTGTGCGTTCGACAAAATGGGCACCTGGAAAGGGGAGAATGCGGTTCTGGATTCGCTGAGCTATGATGCGGCGAGCGGTCTGGCACGCATCAGCGTCTCCTATGAAACAGGCATGGGCCGTCAGGGCGGCGTCGGCCTGCTCAATGACTCCCTGAAGCTGGAAGCTGGCGCGGAGAAAAACCGGTTTGTCAAGATCCGGCTGAGGGTGGATGCGCATGCTAAACAGTTTGCATTTGACAACTTTGCTTTCCACTATAAAACTGCGGCGGACGGTGTTGTGAGCGACTGGACCTCCAACTTCGGTTCACCGGCGCTGATGACCGGATTGCATGACAGCGAGGAGTTTATCACCGCGGTGTTTGATCTCGGCCTGGCCGCGGATGTGGAGCTGAACACCCTGCGTCTCGACATCAACACCAAGGACCCCGCCGACGGCATGAGTGCAGGTGTGGGCGGTGAAAAGGGCAGCCTGTACATCGATTATATCGGCTTCTTTGACACCAAGGCGGCTGCTGACGCGTATGCGGGCGGCAAAGATATCAGCACGGTGTATCACTTCAGCCAGTTTGCGATGGGCACCTGGGCGGGGGAATCCCCGGTTTATGACAGCCTGCAGTACGATGCCGCGGCCAAAGCGGGCCGAATCGGCGTAACCTATGAGCCCAACCCGGAAGTGGCGCGCTACGGTGCGGCCTGCTTCTCCGGCAAAAACATGGCGGTGCCGGTGGGTGCCGGGAAAAACCAGTTTGTCAAACTGCGCATTCGTTCGGACGAAAAGTCCAAGGTGTATGCGTTTGACAAGCTGATGATCCACTACATGCTCGATGGGGATGCCGGATGGCAGAGCAATTTTTCGAATCTTGATAAGGCGGCCGGTCTTCATGGCAGCACCGATTATGTGGATGTGATCGTAGATCTGGGGTTTGGTGCCGATTCCACGCTGAAGGCACTGCGTTTTGATGTGACCACGAATGCGGACAGCGAAGGTCATACCGTCGGGGTTGGCGGAGGAAACGGCAATCTGTATATCGAATATGTTGGCCTGTTCAATTCTGCTGCGGATGCTGCAGCATTTACGCTGAATGCGGGCGGTGACGGTGGCGATGACGGAGACGACGGTGATGATGGCGAGCAGGGCGACGATGGCAAGGGTGAAGAAGGCGGCGATGATGGTAAGGAAGAGGATAAACCCGTGACATCGGCCCAGCTGGATATGCGCCGGCTGAGCAACGGCGTGGCCTACAACTTTGCGAATGGCCTGAAGAACGGCTGGAGCAAGGAGAACCCTGCCTCGGTTATTGAGGCGGATGCCACGGAAAAAGCGATCCGCATCGACGGCAAAACCGGTGCGCAGCTGCTGTTTGAGCCGGGAGAGACTTTTGCCATCGGCGCGGACAAAAACCGCTACATGAAGGTGCGGATCAAGGGCGATGCCTCCCTCTATCGCTTTGTGAGCTACTTCATTGTGGGGGAAGATGCTGCGGATGCAGTGTTTGGCCCGACGCTGCGGCTGATCAAAGATCTGAAGATCAATCCGGACGGCTATGTTGATATCGTTATGGACATGTACGAAAAAGGCGAAGGGTATGGTTCGGACTGGGACGGCACCCTGCGCAAGTTCCGGCTGGATATGCATCAGAAGGACGGCACCACGGTGCAGGGCGAGCTGTTTGTCCAGTATATCGGTTTCTTTGACACCAAAGAAGCGGCGCAGGCGTTTGACGGCGATTTCACCGACAAAACCGGCAATACGCAGACCGGTGTCGGTGCAGCCGGTGTTGCTGTGGGCGTGACCGCGGTGCTTTCAGCGGCGGCGCTGCTGTTTGTCACAGCCAAAAAGCGCGGCAGAGCCTGAAATATATACGGGAGGGAGCAGAGAATGATGCGCGTGAAAAAATTCGCGGCAGCGCTGCTGGCGCTGGCGGTGGCGGCCGGTATGGCGATGCCGGCGTCGGCGGCCGGACGGGTAATCAGCTTTGAAAACGGTTTTGCGGACGGCTGGGGAAAGGAAAACCCGGAATCGGTCATCGAAGCGGACGCAGAAGAAAAAGCGATCCGCATCGACGGCAAAACCGGTGCCCAGCTGCTGTTCGAACCCGAAACCCCGATGGATATCGGTATGAAGAAAAACCAGTACATGAAGGTGCGGATCAAGGGCGATCCATCGATCTACCGGTTTGTGGCCTATTACATTGTGGAGGCGGATACGCCGGATGCGGTATTCGGCCCGACGCTGCGGCTGAAGAAGGATCTGACTGTTAAGGCGGATGAGTACACCGACATCATCATGGATATGTATTACCAGGGCGAAGGTTACGGCGCCCAGTGGGACGGCCAGCTGCGCAAGTTCCGGCTGGATATCCACAATGAAGCCGGCACCACGGCAGAAGGGGAAATCTTCATCCAGTACATAGGTTTCTTTGACACCGAGGCGGAGGCGAAGGCCTATCCGGATGAGACGACCGAACCGCCGCCGCCCACCGAGCCGGAGGAATCCAGCGAGCCGACCGCGCCGGAATCCTCTGCGGCGAATACCACGCCGCCGACGTCGAAGCCGACCACTAAGCCGACCGCCGGAGCGGGCACGTCGAATACGGCCAGCGCGCCGGTTTCCGATGCAGACGGGGATTCCGAAGGCATGAACCCGCTGCCGATCGTGCTGATTGTGGTGGGTGTGGTGATTCTGGCCGGAGGCATCACGGCGTTTATCCTGCTGAAAAAGCGCGGAGGTCCAAAAGATGACGGACCAGAGCCGCAGGATTCAACAGACGGCGGACAGGAACCGCCGGAAGACGCTTCCGTATAAAGGCAACGGCCGCCGGCCGCAGTATTTCGCGCCGGCGGCCATATTCTAAAAACCTATCGCCCCGTTGCGTATTTTCTGCGGCGAACGGCGTGAAATTGACCGAAAAAACCCGGCCGGCGGAGGAACATGAGCATGTGTTCAGCAGGCAGCGGGATAAGGAGTGAAACCATGCAACTGGAATATGCCACCTATTACGACAAGGTGTATGGCTGCTGGCTCGGCAAATGTATCTGTGGAACGATCGGTGCGCCGTATGAGGGGATGAAGCAGTACATACCGCTGGACTACACCCCCGAGCTGTTCAAAGAAATGCTGCCTAACGACGATCTGGATCTGCAGGTACTCTGGCTCGAAGCGCTTGAGCGCAGGGGGGCCGCCGTAGATACCCGCGACCTGGCGGCACTGTTCAGCGAAAAGAATATTTACTGGCCGGGCGAATACGCCTGGTTCAAGAAGAATTACGACCGCGGAATTCAGCCGCCGTATACGGCAATTTACGAAAATGACTTTTATTTTGAGGGCATGGGCTGCCCGATCCGCGGGGAAATTTGGGGGATGATTTATCCGGGCAATCCGGATGCGGCAGCCGACATCTGCGAAATCGACGGCAGCCTCGACCATTACGGCAACTCGGTGTATTTTGAACGGTTCTGGTCGTCGATGGTGGCGGCCGCGTTCTTTGAATCGGATATCCGGCGCCTGCTGGATATCGGTCTGGCGCATATGCCGACGGACTGCCGGGCACGGCGTCTGGTGGAGGATGTGATCGCGTGGTGCGATAGTGAAACCGATCCGCACCGCATCATGGGACGCATTCTCGCGGGCTATGGGCATAAGGACTGCACCAATTCATTCCAAAATATGGGGATTATTGTTATGGCGCTGCTGCTGGGCGGCGGGGATATTGTGGAGAGCACCATGCTTGCCGTGCGGCAGGGATTTGACACCGATTGCACCGCGGGCAACGTCGGCGCGCTGCTGGGCGCTGTGCTGGGGGCTGAGCGGCTGGCTGGAGAATACGGCTTTAAAGAAGCGGGCTATAAGCTGACCATCGATTATGCGCGTCCGACCGACAGGGTGCATGACCTTGCGGAGGATACCTGCCGGGTGGGGCTGCACTTCGTCGAACAGGGCAAAAACCCGCTGACTATCACCGGCGCCGGGCATGTCCGGCCGCTTGAGCCGGACATAAGCCGGCCGGCGATTGATCTGCTGTGGGATTATCCGACGGCACCCTATCTGCAGCCGGGCGAAAGCACCGTGATCACCGTTACTCTGGTCAACAACACCGGAATCGACGGCGTCTTCACTGTGAGGGCCGTGCCGGATGAGGGGCTGACGGCCGAAACGGCGGCGGAAGTCGCGGTGCCGCAGGGCGAACGCTGCAGTTTCCCGCTGACCGTGACGATGGACGAAGGGCGCACGCTGATCTGTGAGAAAAACCGGATCACCCTGACTGCCGAAGGGGCGGGGGCTGCGGCACAGTGCGGCATCGGGGTGATCGGCAAAACCCCGTACCGCCTGTACGGCCCGTTCTGGGAAAATATCGTGGAGGTGCCGCCGCTTGCGGTGGGGGAGAGCTATTACGGCAAAATTCCCGGCGCCACCGACGAGGAATATGCCGACAATGTCCGGTGTTATCATCTGAATACGCGGGTAAGCGTCGGCCGGGATTACATATCCGAAGCGGAGATGACCGCGTCCGACCCAAAGGCGGACTATGAAAAGGAAGGCCGCCTGGTATTTGCCGAGGGAGACAACGTATACTTCAACCAGATTTGTCCATTCGACGGCCAGTGCGCGGTGTATCTGCGGCGCACCCTCGTGCTTGACGAGGCAATGACCGTCAATCTGCAGATCGGGCATACCGATGCGTTCCGGCTGTGGCTCAACGGCGAGCTGCTGACCGGCCGGGAGGAGCCGGAGAGCTGGACCCCGGAAAATGTGCATCTGAAAAAACTGGCGCTGGAAAAAGGGGAGAATACGCTGGTTGTCGAGCTGATCAAGCGTGCACAGGATGCGAAATTCACTCTCACTTTCCTCACCAACGATAACGCGCCGAAGCATATTGTCGGCCTGAAATCGTCGCTGCTTTGAGCGCCGCCGCAGAACATGACAAGGAGGTTATACGCCGAATTATGGAGAAGTTTCTGCAGTTTATCCGAAAAAACCGCGCGCTGCTGATCCTGATCGTTTCCGTTGTCGCCTGTGCGGCGCTGGTGCTGCCGGCCGTGCTGATGCTGCTGCCCCCCGTTTCCGGCGGGCCGGCGTCCTCCGGAGCGGACGCCCCCATCGGTGCGCCGGAGGATGTCCGGCCGGACGGCGAGATCACACACGACGCTGCGACCAAAACGGTCACCTTTGCGGGGGATCAGTACCGCATGACGGTGGACTATAACGGCAAATTTCAGATCCGGGAGCTGTCGGTCAATGGCTCCGCCAATGTACTGGATGAGGAGCGCGGTATCTACACCGCCCTGGGAAAAATCGGCGGCGATACCGCATCCAGCCTGGAACTTGCAGCCGACCCGGAGGTGACCGTTGAGGGCGGCGTCGCCACCTTCCGGTTTTCCGGAACCTTTTCGGACGATACGGTCACCATCACCTGCGGCAAAGCGGCTGCCGACGTTCAATTCCAGCGCAGCTTCAAAGAGGATATCAACCTGTTCAGCCAGTCGTTTCCGGTGCTGTGTTTCCGGCACAATGCCTTTGAAAATATCCGCTGGCACCGTTCCGGCGCGAATTTCTGGGTTGACGGCAAGGCGTCCTCCATGCTCAACTTCCTGGCCGCCGGTTCGGGCTACCGGGCGCAGGCCGGCGAGGCCGGCTTTGAGACCGGCAACATCCGGCGGGCGATGGAGGACATCACCTTCACGATGCTGTCCCCTGCCAAGGACAATATGGCAGTCTCCTTCTTCGGCTATGTCAAGGACCGCGACGGCCGGGATCGGGCGTACGCCACTGAGGTGCAGCGATATGAAAGCGGCATGTTCAAGCATCTGGAGATGAATATGGTCATGTCGGGACCCAGCGGTGACCTGGAATACCTGACCGGCACCAATGAAGGGTTCATCACCGAGCAGTATACCGGCCGGGTTCGGCCGCAGGGGCAGCTGATCTACCGGCCGGTCAACGCGAAGGCGGGTCAGACCGATACCGCGGGATTTGTCCTGCAGCCCCGGCAGTACGACAGCTTTTACAATCTGGGCGAGCTCAAGGGCGTCGATGAGCAGCGGCTCAGCGAGGCGCTCAATAACTACGGGCGGATGATGATCCTGGATTACGACATGGGCACGACGGTGGAAAACCCCAACGTATTCCCGGAGATTCCCGCACTCGAACAGCACTGGAACACCAACATCATGGGCATTCTGCGGGACGACGGCGCGCTGCTGTCTCAGATGAACGGCATGCGGGTCATCCGGGATAAGCTGCAGGCGCCGGATGGCCACATCACCAGTCCCTATCCTTCCACCACCGCCGACGGTTGGGGCCATGACTACGGCGATATGATGCCGGGCTATGTCCTGTCGGTCACTCAGCTGTACAACCTGACCGGCGACAAGGCGTTTATGGAGGAAATGCGCGAATCCATCGAGATGGCGATGCAGGCGCAGTACGACATGTACTACGATACCGAAAAGCACGTCTGCCGCAATTCTGAGACCGGCGACTATGAATTGGCCGGCCCGCACAACGAATACTGGGAGAAATCCCGCGGCGATTACAACGGTTACACCACAGCGATGTATTACGAGGCGCTGCAGAACATGGCGCTCGCTGAGCGGCAGATCTACGGCGACGAGGCGAAGGCGGCCGAATACGAAACGCTGGCTGCCGAGATTAAGGCTGCCTATACGGATATCTTCTGGTCAGAGGCGTCGGACAGCTACCTGCACGGCACCGCCAACCTTGATGTACGGTATCTGCCCACTCAGGCCGCTGCGCTCAAGACCGATCTGGTCCCGGATGAGCTGGTCAGCCGTCTGGTGCAGTCGGTCGAGCGGGAAACCGCGGTGTTTGACCTGAATTATCACATGATGAATGTACGCGATCTGCTCAAGGAGGGCACGCCGGTATCCACCGATCCATGGCAGGGTATGATGGGTATGAACGGCGGTTATTATGGCGCGCCGGCGGGCGATATCTTCGCCGGTTTCCCGCAGTACGGCGACCGCACGCTGATCGCGCGGTATGCCAATGGTTTTGCTGACCTATACACCTCCACCGGCGGCTTTGTGGGAGCCACCTGCTACATGCGGGACGGTAAGACGCCGGCCGATTACGGCTGGAACCAGTGCATGCCGACGATGGTGCACCCGATCTGGGGGCTGTATACCTATGGCTACGGCTTCCAGCCGGAGATCGACCGGCTGAACATCGCCCCCTTTATCCACGAAAGCATGGTTGGTTCAGTGGTGAATTACCGCTGGCGCTATGCCGATATGGCGGTGACCTACGAATCGCTGTACCGCTTCACGCTGGATGCCGAAAAGCTGCCGGCCGATGTTTACTTCCAGTTTATCAACCAAACCCCGGGCAAGGCGTATACCGTCACGGTTAACGGCAGTGAAACCACCGTAACAACAGACGATAACGGCGTGGTGGCGGTGAAAGCCGGTGCCGAGGGCAAGACCACGGTGGAACTGGTCGACCCTGATCCGGAGGCCGTGGACGGCACTGGGGGGAATGCCGCCTATAAGAAGCCGGTGGCCGCATCGTCGAGCTTCAGCGAGAACGAGTCCACCCGCAACTGGCCGGATCTCGTGACCGATGGCAGTTTTGAAGGCGGCTGCTGGCGGCCTGACCGCAACGACCGGTTTGCCTGGCTGCGCCTGGATCTCGGCCGGCAGACGACGGTGGGAACGGTGAAGGTGTTTGTGGCGGACGACGATACCTACCGCTATACCATCGAGGGGTCCAACGACCCGCTGTTCGGGGAATGGACCGTTCTGGCCGACCGCTCCGGCGACGGGGTGAAGGCGGGCCTGTCCAACCCGATTGAGGAACAGGTGGAGGGCGCCTATCATTACATACGCATCAACTTCGGCGTCACCGCGAGTGGTAATCTGCCGCGGGTTATCGAGTTGGAGGCTGGAAAGGTGACCCCGGGCGGACTGACTCACTTTGACGAACGCAATTACGATGAAAACACCAACATTGCATTGGATAAAAAGGTCAGCTGTTCCTCCGGTCTGGAGGGGAACTGGGGACCGCAGACGGTGGTCGACGGCAAGCGCACCTCGGACTCCGCCTCGGCCGGCTTCTCTTCTGCGAACGCCTACAGCGAGGAGGAGCACACCGAATGGTTTGCGGTGGATCTCGGCAACACCTTCACGATCAACCGGGTGATCCTTGCGCCGCGCGCCGACGCGGGGAATGTAGGCAATTTCTTCCCGAAGGATTACCGCATCGAGGTATCGACCGACGGCAGCAGCTGGAAGACGGTGTACAGCCAGACCGACGCCGCGAAACCCTCCACCTGGTTTGAGGTGAAATTCGATCCTGCCGAGGCACGGTATGTGCGGCTGACCGCCACCCGCCTGCGGTACGAAGAGGCGGAAAAATGCGCACGCCTGCAGCTGGCAGAACTGGAAGTGTATCCCTATATGGGCTGACTGAAAGGAAAATGACGGATGATGAGACTGCACGAATACCGCTGTGGCCGGTATGAGATCGAGGCCGATCTGCACAAGGCCTTTGTCATCCGGTCGATTCGGCTCAACGGACATAACCTGCTTGACGCACGACAGGGACTGTATTTTACGGTGACGGCGGGGGGACGGGAGGAAAGCTCTCTTTCCCTGTCCGCCGACCCGGAGGTTTACCGGGACGGCGACCGTCTGAAAGCGGCCTTCTCGACCGGTTCGGTAGAGTATAAGGTGATTCTGGATTTTGCCGCCGAAAGTTTCCAGCTGTATGTGACCCGCACCTTCCGGGAAGACCTGGAGGTGGAACAGCAGGGCTGTCCGGTGCTGCTGCTCCGGCAGGATGCGGTGGAAAATCTCCGCTGGACGCGCAGCGGCGCAAATTTCTGGGTGGGCGGCAAGGGCGACGGCATTCGTGGTTTCCTGTCCGCACACAAGGGCTACGATCCGGAGAAAAACATCACCCGGACAATGGAGGACATTGGCTTCTGCCTGATGGGACCAGAAGAGGAAGGCGCCGATGTGCTGCATGTGCTGGGCAACTGCCATGCCGACCATACGGCCAGCGGCAATTTTGCTGCGACTGTCGGCCGCTGGCCGTATGGAAACTCCCGGCCATTGCGCCTTGCGGTGACCATTGCCGAGCAGCGGCTGGAGTACGCCACCGGCGAGCCGGGCGGCTGGCCCGGCCGGGACAGCACCCGCACCGGCAAAATCCGGCCGCAGAACGAGTGGACGGTGTTTAAGCCGCAGCATTTCGCCCGGGGCAGTGTACAGGAGATTTCGCTGCTGTTCCGGCCGGAGCCGCGGGAGGACTGGTACGATCTCGGTCAGCTGTGCGGGGTCAATCAGCATGCAGTGACCCGGGCGCTGCACAACTACGGGCGGCTGATGATTATGGATCACAACTTCGGCACCGCCCAGGAAAATCCCTACAATTTCTTCGAGGTGCCCGCTGCCCAGCAGCACTGGAACACCAACCTCGTTTCGGTCATGCGGGACGATGCGGCGGTGGAAACCCAGAAAAACGGCCTGCGGGTGATCCGGGATCATCTGCAGGACCCGGCAAACGGGCACATTTGGAGCCCGTACGTCGGGGTGAAGGAGGACAGCTGGGGACACGATTATGCAGATATGCAGCTGGCCTACAATATCGCGGTTTGCGAAATGTACAGCATCACCGGCGACCGGGCATTTGCCGGAGAAATGCGGCAGTCGGCCGAGGCTTCGATGGCCTATGCGCTGCAACGCTATTACGACCCGCAGCGCAGGGCAGTGATCTGCGTGCATACAGACGACTGGTACAACACCAAGCCGCACAACGATTACTGGGAGAAATCCCGCGGCGAGTACAACGGCTACCTGACCGCGATGCTGTATGAGGCGCTGGTATGGATGGAAAAGCTGGAGCGCCTGGTATATGAGGATGCCAAGAAGGCGGCGGACTACCGTCGGGTGGCCGAAGAAATCCGCGTGCAGTTCAACAAGCCGCTGGATGAGGGCGGATTCTGGTCGCCCGAATCGAAAACCTATTTCACCGGTACCCGTAATCTGGATATCCGTTATCTGCCGGTTCAGGGCAGTGCGCTCAAGAGCGGGCTGGTGCCGCGGGAACGGGCGAAAGCGCTGGTTGCTTCGGTGGAAAAGGATCACGCGGTATTCAATCTTGGTTTTCATGTGATGAACGTCCGGCATATGAACGACCTTACCCGGCCGGCCTCGCAGTCCAACGACTGCACCATGTCGATGCTCGGGGAAAACGGCGGCTGGTATGGTGCGCCGGACGCGGATTTTTATGCTGGCCTGCCGGTTTACGGCGACCGCGGCCGCCTGCTGTGGTACATCAACGGCATGGCGGAGAAGTTCGATATCACCGGTTTTGTCGGCGCCACCACCTATATGCGCGACGGCGTGACCCCGGCCGACTACGGCTGGAACAGCTGTATGCCGGATATGGCGCAGCCGGTGTGGGGGCTGTTTACCTATGGCTACGGTTTCCAGCCGGATATCGGCCGGCTGGTGATTGCGCCGTTTCTCCATCCGGCGATGAACGGCACCACCGCAAAATACCGTTGGTGCCGGGCCGATATCGCGGTGCAGTATCATACCCCGTACGCCTTTACAGTTACGGCTTCGGCGTTCCCGCAGCCAGTGGTCATCCGCTTCCTCAACCAGACGCCCGGAAAGACTTATGCGGTGCAGACGGACGCGGAACGGCTGGAAAGGACGGCGGATGCCGACGGGAATGTGGATGTGCCGATGACCCATCTTCAGGGAACCTTCACGCTGTGCGATCCGGACGAGGAGATCCGCCCGGATGAGGGCAATCTCGCGCTGGATCGGCCGGCCAAAGCCTCCACTACCCTGCATGGGGAGCTGTTCACCCGGCACTGGAGCGAAAAGCTGACCGACGGCCGGGTGGATAATGGCTTCTGGACCCACGAGCCGGAGGAACTCACGCCGTATGCAGCGGTGGATTTCGGCATGCGCACCGCGCCGGTGCCCCTGCGGGTATATGCGGTACGGGAGGACACGTATTATTACCGTGTGTGGGGCAGCGACGACCCGATGGAAACCGACTGGACGCTGCTGGAAGATCACTGGGACGACGGTGTACCGGCGGGCGGGGAAGTCCCGCTGACGGCACATACCGGCGGCTGGCAGAAGATTAAGGTGGAGTTCGACGCACGGCGCAGCGGGCCGGTGCAGCTTGCGGAGATCACCGCCGGTACGGCATCAGACGGCATTTCCGGCGTCGCGGCGGCTGCCGCGCACGATCCGGAGGAGGATATCGCTTTTGGCCGGCCGGTTACGGTTTCCTCGGAATACCGTGAAGGGCTGTGGGCGCGTGAGTATGCGGTGGACGGCCGGCGGGAGACCGACAATCTGTCCCACGGCTGGTCGTCGGCTATGCAAGGGGATCCCGCACGCAGCGAGTGGATTCAGGTGGATCTGCAGGCGGCATACCTTGTGGACCGGGTGGTGCTCGGACCGCGGGCGAGCCTGTGGACCGAATCGTTCTATTTCCCGCTTTGTTACCGTATTGAAACCTCGCTGGACGGCAAGGACTGGCAGACGGTGGTGAGGGTGGAAGACAGCCCGCGGCCGGAATGCCACGTCACCCACGTTTTCACGCCGACAGCGGCGAGGTACGTGCGGTTGTTCGCCGAAAGACTGCGGTATGAGCCGAAGGAGGACGCCGCTGCATGTCAGTTGGCGGAATTCGAGGTGTACGCGCGTCAGCGAATCGAAGCAGGTAAAGCGTAACGCTTTGTCGATATTGCAGAAAGGATGATTACGATGAAACGAGTACTGGCAATGGCTGCTGCCGCCTGTATGGTGCTGGCTCTGGCCGGCTGCAAGCCGGGCGCGACCTCTTCGCAGACGCCGGACGCTTCCGGCGGCACCGATCCTTCGGGAAACGGCAGCCAGGTGAATCCGGACGGGGCGCATGCGGCGCTCAAATTTCCGGCTGAGGACTTCAACCTCGGCGGGAAAAAGATCGTCATCGCGACATGGGACAATGTCAGCATGCCGCCCGAGGCCGGCACGGCATCCAACGACATGACCCTTGCCCGCATGGAGAAGATCATGCAGAAGTACGGCGTCGAGGTGGAGTGGAAGAGTGTTTCCGGCGGTACCTACGACGCAGAACTGACCACCGCGCTGTATTCCAACGTCCACTATGCGGATATTGTGTACCTGAACGTGCCGAAATCCATTGGTCTGATCAAAAACGGGGTATTCAAGCCGCTGGACGAGTACGTGGATTTCAGTGCCGAGCGGTTTGCACGCAACGAAGACCTCGTGCGGTTCAACGACAAGCACTACGGCATCCCGATTACCGATCCGTCGCCATACGTGGTCATTTATAATCCCGCGATCCTCAAGAGCTCCGGCGCGGACGATCCGCTGACCCTGTTCCAGCAGGGCACCTGGACCTGGGAAGCAATGAAATCTGTTGCGGAGAAATGTGCCAAGGATTTCAACGGTGACGGCAAAAACGACCAGTTCGGCCTGAATACCACCAGCATCCGGTTTATGCTGCCGCTCAACGGAGTGGTCGGTTTCGGCTCGCCGGCGGACAATAAGTTCACGGTCGACCTGTTTGATCAGCCCAGCATCAACGCGCTCGAATACTATCAATCGCTGTCGGTCGGCGGTCTGCTGGACGATCCGGAAACCTGGTACGACTGGGGCGCGAATATCCAGAATTTTGTCAGCGGCAAAACCGCAATGCTCATGGCGCCGATGTGGGAAGCGGCCATCAGCGTCTATGGAAACGGGTTTAAGGAGTTTTCGGTGGTGCCCGCGCCGATGGGCCCGGACGTGCCGGAGGGCGAATACGTCATCGCTGATCCGTACGGCGCAATGGCGCTGATTCCGGAGAACACCTCGGTGGATGTCAAGCAGCTGCTGACCTTCTATCTGGCGTACACCTACAACGATCCGGCCGACCCGGAGACTTATGTGGATCCGGACGAGAACCTGATCGAAGATTTTTCCGCCGGTCATCACTGGCGCACGGCCGACGAGATTATGGCGTACACCAATGTGCAGCGCTCAGCGACGGTAAAAAACACCTATTTCGTGCAGGGCACTCAGCTGTTCCACGAGCCTCACACGATGTTTGAATCCCATGTCATCACACCGGTGTATAACGGTGACTCGGTGAAAAACACCCTGGATACGGTCAAGGATTCCATTTTGGCCATGATTGCGGAGATCGAAAGCCGATAGGCCGGCCTGGGGACGCCGCGGCGGAAAGACCGCGGCGTCCCCGGATTCCGGCGGCAGAAAACGGAAGCGGGAGGCCGGGATATGAAGCGGAAATTATGGCAGAGGACGGCGGCGGTGCTCGCCGCGTGCACACTGCTGCTGTGCGGCCCTGCCGCATCGGCACAGACGGCGGACAATGGGGAATCCGGCGGTGCACCGGAAGTGGTGTATGAGCGGCGCACGTATAATGCGTTCCTCGCACAGCATGCGGATACCGCCCGGCCGGAGACGTCGGTGACGGTGTCGGGAACCGCGTACAGTGCCTATACCGGGGAAAAACCGGAAGCGACAGAAATCGATGGGCAGGCGATGCTGTCCACCGCCCCGGAGGGAGAGGTCACCTGGACGGTAAACCTTGCCGAGGCTGGCCTGTACCGCATCGAGGTGGAATATTACCCGCTGTCCGGCAAGGGCAGCGCCATCGAGCGCGGCGTGCGGATCAACGGCGAACAGCCGTACACTGAGTGTGCGGCAGTGGCTTTCGACCGCGTGTGGGTCAATGAAGCGGAGGAGATCGCCGCCGATAAAAACGGCAACGATCTGCGTCCGGGACAGGTGGAACAGCCTGCCTTATGCAAAACCACGATTCACGGCGCATCCGGCGCCGTATCCGAAAGCCTGTATTTTTATTTTGAGGCGGGGGAGAACCGCCTGACCCTGGAGGGTATCAAGGAACCGATGGCGGTCAGCGCCATCCGGGTATACAACGACCCGCCGGAGCCGGATTATGCGGATTATCTGGCGGCGCACGGCGATGCATCCCGCCCGGCCGGGGAGATTCCCCTGCAGGGGGAGGCAGCAGACCGCAAATCCTCCACCGTGCTGTATCCGGTCAATGACCGGACCTCGCCCATGACCACCCCTTACGACGTATACACCATAAAAATGAATGCCATCGGCGGAGAAAACTGGCGCTTCCCCGCGCAGTGGATCGAGTGGGATTTCACCGTCCCTGAGGCCGGCTTGTATAAGCTGGCCATCCGCTGCCGCAACGATTATATGGACGGCGCCGAATCCAACCGCCGCATCTATATCGACGGCGAGATTCCCTTCCGGGAACTGGACGATGTCACCTTCCCGTATTCTCTGGACTGGCAGGTGGTCATCCCGGGCGGGGAGGAGCCGTATCTCATTTATTTGGAGGCAGGGGAACACACCCTCCGCCTCGAAAATACCGTCGGCCCGCTGACTGAAATTATCCGGCAGCTGGATGAGACGGTGTATGCCCTGAACACCATTTACCGGAAAATCGTGATGATCACCGGTACCCTGCCGGATGCCAACCGGGATTACCGCCTGCATAAGGTGATCCCCGAAATGCTGGATGTGTTCCGGGAACAAAGCGCCATGCTGCACGATATGTGTGCGCGCATGGAGGAGATCACCGGCGCGCGGGATGCCAACTTTGCGCGGCTGCAGAAGATGGCGGTCCAGCTGGACAGCTTTCTGGAGGACAGCACCACGGTGGCTAAGCGTCTGGACAGCTTCCGGACCAATATCAGCGACCTGGCCTCGTGGATGCAGAGTGTCTGTGAGCAGCCGCTGCTGATCGATTACCTGACCTTCCTGCCGGCGGATGCGCCGCAGCCAAAGGCGGACGCGTCATTTTTCCGCCGGCTGTGGCACGGGATTCAGGCCTTTTTCCTCACCTTTGTCAACGACTATTCCCTGGTGGAGAGCGATTCTTCCGCCGGCCGTTCGGTGGAGCTTTGGATGGGCGCGACCGCAAATGTCGGGATGGGCCGCGACCAGGCGCAGATTTTCAAAGGGCTTATCGACAACAGCTTCACCCCAAAAGAGGACATTGCTGTCAACCTGAAGCTGGTGGATATGGCGGTGCTGCTGCCGGCGGTGGCGGCGGAGCGCGGACCGGACGTCGCGATCGGCCAGGCACAGAATATGCCGGTCAACTATGCGCTGCGCGGCGCGGTGCAGGATCTCAGCGGCTTCACGGATATCGACAAAGTGCTGTCCCGCTTCTCGCCCGCGGCGGTGACCGCCTTCCGGGTAGAGGATGCGGTATACGCCCTGCCGGAGGTGCACACCTTTTCGATGATGTTCTACCGGGTGGATGTGCTTGCGGGGCTGGGACTGTCGATCCCGCGCACCTGGGACGAATTCCATGCCATTATCCCGATTCTCCAGAAAAACAACCTGGATGTCGGCCTGCCCAACATCGCGGACGAGGATAACCCGGACCTGTTCTATATGCTGCTGTATCAGCACGGCGGCCAGCTTTACCGGGACGATATGACTGCGACCGCGCTGGATTCGGACGAGAGCGTGGAGGCGTTTACCCAATGGGCCGACCTGTACAACAAATACAAGGCGCCGCAGAAGGTGGATCTGCTTACCCGGTTCCGCACCGGAGAAGTTCCGCTGCTGATTACCAATTACAGCTTTTACGGCCAGGTTTCGGCACTCGCGCCGGAGATCCGCGGTCTGTGGGATTTCACCACCATCCCCGGTACCCCCACCGAAAACGGGATCAACCGTCAGGTCGGTTCCTCAGTCACCGGCACCGTGATGTTCCGCAACGCGGAGGATCCGGAGGCAGCGTGGCGGTTTATGGAGTGGTGGACCCGGGCGGAGACGCAGGCGGATTATGCGCGGGAGATCGAGAATCTCCAGGGAATGTCCGGCCGCTGGATGACGGCAAACCTGGAAGCCTTTGAATCCATCTCCTGGACCAGCGACGCGCTTGCCGCCATCACCGAGCAGCGGGAATCCGCCGTCGGCCTGCCGGAGATTCCCGGCAGCTACATGACCCCGCGGTATCTGATCAACTCCATCCGCCTGGTGGTCAACAACAGCGCGCCGGTGCGCGATACCCTGCTGCACTGGAATGAGAAGATCAACAATGAAATCACACTCAAACGCAAAGAGTTCGGATTCACGTGAGGAAAGGGGAGGGAGCATGAAAAAGGAAATGGCCCTGCCGGCCGGAAAAGCGCCGGTAAAACGCCGCTATCTGCCCGCCTATCTTTCCTATCAGTGGCGGCTGGTGCGCAAGCATCGCCAGCTGTATGTGCTGATGCTGCCATTCGTGATTATTTTTACCCTGTTCACCATCCTGCCGGTATTGCTGTCGGTGGTGCTGAGCCTGACGAGCTATAACGTGCTGGAGACGCCGAAATTTGTCGGCTGGGACAACTATATCCGCCTGTTCATGTACGACGATGTGTTCCCGACGGCGGTGCGCAACACCTTTGCCTTTGCGCTGGTGACCGGGCCGGCCAGCTATGTGCTGTGCTTCTTCTTTGCTTGGATTATCAACGACATGACCCCGAGGGTACGCTCGCTGCTGACATTGGTGTTTTATGCCCCGTCAATTTCCGGCAACCTGTTTTCCATCTGGCTGCTGTTTTTCAGCGGTGACATGTACGGATATCTCAACAGCTACCTGATGAAAATCGGGCTGCTGCAGGAGCCGGTGGTGTGGCTGCGGGATCCGCGGTATATGTTCGCCATCGTGGTGATTGTGCAGCTGTGGGCGAGCCTTGGCACCTCGTTTTTGTCCATGCGTGCGGGTTTCACCACCATCGACAAGCAGTATTACGAGGCGGCGGCAGTGGACGGCATCCGCGACCGCTGGCAGGAGCTGTGGCATATCACTCTGCCGATGATGGCGCCGCACCTGATGCTGTCGGCGGTGCTGTCGATTACAGCAGCGTTCAGCGTGGCGAATGTGGCCATTGCACTGACCGGTATGCCCAGCACCAACTACGCGACCCATACGCTGCTGACCCATATGATCGATTACGGTACCATCCGCTATGAACGTGGCTACGCCAGTGCGATCGCCACTCTTCTGTTCCTGATTTCCATCGGACTCAACAAGCTGATCCAGTCGCGGCTCAAACGGCTTGAGGCATGACGGCAGCATCACTTTGCGGAAAGGAACGGTAGCCAGTATGACACAAACCAAACGGCTGCATGCGGCTGACCGCCGGACGCAGCGCCATCGGGTGCTCCGGCGGATCTTCACCAACCGCAGTAAAAAGCTCAACCGGTCCCGCGCCGGCAATATCGCGATCACTCTGATGCTTCTGGTGTTCGGGGTGTTCAGCGTGCTGCCGATTTATCTGACGGTGGTGCAGTCACTCAAGCCGCTCAACGAGCTGTATGTGTACCCGCCTCGGCTTTACGTCGTGACCCCCACCATACATAATTTCCGCAGTCTCATTCAGCTGATGTCCACCACCTGGGTGCCGATTTCCCGCTATTTGTTCAACTCGGTGCTGATATCGGTTGCGGGTACGGTGGGCAACATTCTGATCTGCTCGATGGCTGCCTACCCGTCGGCCAAATACAAGCTGCCCGGCATGGGGATATTTTTCAGCCTGGTGGTCATGGCGATGATGTTCAACCCCCAGGTGGCGGATGTGGCCAACTATATCACCATGTCCGCCCTCGGGATGATCGATACCTACCTTGCAGCGATCATTCCGGCGTGCGCGACCAGCCTCGGCTTTTATCTGATGCGGCAGTTCATGGTGCAGATTCCCGATTCGCTCATCGAAGCGGCCAAAATCGACGGGGCGAGCGACTACCGCGTATTCTGGCAGATAGTGTTTCCGAACGTCAAGCCGGCCTGGCTGACGCTGGCCATCTTCTCGTTCCAGGGACTTTGGAACAGCACCAACTCCACCTATATCTACGCCGAGGAGCTCAAAACGTTCCCGTATGCGCTCAACCAGATCGTCTCCGGCGGCATCGCCCGTGCGGGGGCCGGTGCGGCGGTAGGCGTGGTGATGCTGGTGGTGCCGGTGGTATTTTTCATCTTTTCGCAGAACCGCATCATCGAAACCATGTCCACATCCGGCATGAAGGAATAGGAGGCGAGCGAATGCGCAGAGGGATTGCCTGGCGGGCGGCGCTCGTTTGTACGGCGTGCAGCCTGCTGCTGCTGCCGCTGACGGCGGCGGCCGAGCCGCCCTATGACAGCCTGAATTACAGCGAGTCGACCGGCGAATTCCGGGTGACACAGGCGCCGGCGCCGTACCTGCCGGAGCGGACAGTGTCCGCAGCGGATCTGGGCTGTACGCTGGTGGAACCGTCGGATCTGGTCAAGGGTCCGGACGGCCGGCTGTATATCGTGGATGCCGGCGGCAATGCGGTTCACCGGCTGACCGCAGATTTTCAGCTGGAGGCCACATTTTCCGCCTTCGGACCGGACGGCACCGATACGTTCAAAGAGCCGCGCGGGATGTTTGTGACCGCAGACGGCCGGATGTATGTGGCGGACGCAGGGAACCGGCGTTTGGTGGTGCTTCATGAGGACGGGACGCTGGATCGTCTCATCGAAGCACCGGAATCGGAACTGTTCCCGGAAGGCTATGTCTTCAGTCCGCAGAAAATCGTGGTGGATACGGCCGGCCGGATTTATCTGGTGGTTAAAGACGACAGCAACGGCGTGATGGAGCTGGATGAACAGGGGGATTTCGTCGGCTATATCGGCTCTTCGCCGGTGCAGTTCGACCCGGTGCAGCTGCTGTGGAAGCAGCTGATGACCGAGGAACAGCGCGAAAAGATGGTGCTGTTCCTGCCCATCGAATACGCCAATCTCCATCTCGATGAGGACGGCTTTCTGTTTGCGGTGTCCCAGAGCGTGAGTGAGAAAAAACCGGTCAAGCGGCTCAACGGCTCGGGTAAGGACATCCTGAACGCCGATTTCACCCTGCAGATGAACAGCAGCGGCTATAATGACCAGTATGTGGATGTGACCACCGATGCGGTGGGGAATTACACCCTGCTGGACAAGAACAACGGACGTCTGATCACCTACAACAGCGACGGGCAGCACCTGTATACCTTCGGCGCACTGGGCAACCGGGTCGGTACCTTCCGTGCGCCGGCGGCGGTCGTCTCGGCAGAGGATAAGCTGCTGGTACTGGACAGCGTGATGGCGAACATCACGGTCTTTTCGATGACCGAATACGCCCGTCTGATCCGGGAGGGCGGCCTGCTGTACAACCAGGGGAAATACGCGGAAAGCCGGGAAACCTGGGAACAGGTGATACGGCTCAACTCCAACTTTGAGTTTGCCTATACCCAGATCGGCCGTGCGCTGTGCTGGGAGGAACGGTATGAAGAGGCGATGGCCTACTTCAAAAAGGGAAACTACCGCGGCAGTGAGGTGTTTGAGAGCGACGGCTACAACAAAGCGTTCACCGAATACCGTTCGCAGCTGCTCACCCGGTATATGCCGGTGATCCTGACGGCGGTGATTGTGCTCGCGGCGGTGTGTGCCGTGATCGGTATCGTAAGGAGGGTGAGGCGGAATGTCCGCAGTTTCTTTGAACAGCACTAGCGGCGCGGCCGGCCGCGTCCCGGTGGGGGAAAGCCTCCGGTTTGCTGTGTCGCTGTGCTGCCATCCCATCCGCGGGTTTACCGAGATGAAATACGAAAAGCGGGGCCGGCTGTGGTTGGCGACAGCATTTTTGTGCCTGTGGATATTCACAAATGTCTTTGAACACCAGGTCACCAACTTCCTATTCAACCTCGATGCCTATCAACCGGCGGATATCCTTGCCGAAATCCGCAATGTGGTGCTGATCACCCTGCTGTTTGTGCTGGGCAACTGGTCGGTGACCACGCTGATGGACGGAGAGGGGAGCCTGAAGGATATTTACATGGTCATCGGCTATGCCTCGCTGCCGCTGTCGATCATCCGGATTCCGCTGGCGCTGCTGACCAACCTGCTCTCCTTCGCGGAAAAGGGGTATGTCGACGCGATCCTGGCCCTCGCCTGGGCGCTGTTTTTCGTGCTGCTTTTCCTTGGCGTGCTGGTGGTGCATCAGTATACGGTGTTCAAAACCGTGGTGACCACGGTGCTGACCCTGCTGGCCATCGGAATTATGATTTTTATCGCCTTTGTCTTTATCTCCCTGGGCTGGCAGATGGCGGGCTTTGTGTCGCTCATCGGCAAGGAACTGCAGCTGCGGCTGTGAAACCGAAAATTATGCGGAATTCCGCGAAGGGTGTGAAGTGCGGATGAAAAGGCGGACGAAAAAACGGCTGATCGGCGGCCTCATCGGCGTGACGGCGGCCGTGGCCGCGGTTGCAGTCGCCGTGTTCGCGATGCCGTCGGACGGCCTGCTGGAAGAGATTGCCGCCCTGATGACCAAAAGCACCGCCGCAGCCGGCGAAGCGATCACCGAGCGTTCTTCGGAGCCGACGCTGGTGAGCGAGAACGCAGCCTACCGGCTGGAGATCGTTACCGATACCGCCGCGGTGGTGCTGACTGACAAGCATTCGGGCAGGCAGTGGCGGACCAATCCGGAATCGCTCGACAGCGAGACGGTCGCGATGGGGGATCAGCGTGAGCGGCTGCTCGCGCAGCTGACCCTGTCCTACTACCAGTCCTCCGGTATGGAAAAGACGCTGGACAGCTATCACGACGCTGTGGCAAAGGGGCAGTATGCCATTTACCGGCTGGATAACGGCGTGCGGGTGGATTATGAGATCGGTGACAAGTCCAAGGGCGCGGAGAGCCTGCCCAAGCAGATAGATCAGGCGCGTTATGAAGAGCTGTTTGTCAACACCGACAAGCTGTCGGAGACCGACAAGACCTTCATGCAGAAGCGGTATCTGCCGGACGAGGAAACCGGGCTGTACGTGATGCGTGCGACCGCCTCGGACATCATCATCAACCAGATGGTTGGGATATTCGACAAACTCGGCTACACCTATGAGGATCTGGAGGCGGACAGCGAGCGCTTCGGCTTTTCGCTGGAGGGCGCCGAGCGGATTTTGTTCACCGTGCCGCTGGTTTATACGCTGACCGATAAGGGGATGCGTGTGACCGTTTCCGCCGGAGAGATCACCGGGCCGGAGGATTTCCCGATCGCGTCGATCAGCCTGCTGGAGTTTTTCGGGGCCGCGCAGGACGATACCGAAGGCTATATGGTGCTGCCGGATGGATCCGGCGCGCTGCTGCGGTACGGTTCACCTGCGCAGATCGGCTCGGACAGCTATTCCAAATTCGTTTACGGTGCCGATGCGGCGGCCTATACCATGACGCAGGATCCCGGTCAGCCGGTGACCCTGCCGGTGTTCGGGGCGGTGCAGGGAACCGATGGCTACATCGCCGCGATCCACGAGGGGGACGCCATTGCAAAGATCAATGCGTATAAGGCGGGCAACAACAACAGCTATAACTGTGTGTATCCCTCGTTTGAGCTGCGGCCGATGACCTATACGGTCATGGGCGAAGAGCTTGGCGAGCAGCAGAACAGCTATGTGCCGCTTTTTCCTGTCACGGTGTATGAGGGTAATCTCACAGTGGAGTACCGCTTGTGCAGCGGGGAAGGGACCGATTACATCCGTCTGGCGGGAATGGTACGGGAGTACCTGGCGGATTACGGCCAGCTGCCGGCGGCACCGGCGGCGAAAACACCGGTGGTGGTGGAAACGGTCGGCGGTGTCAGCGGGTATAAAACCCTGCTGGGGGTGTACCGCACCACCGGGATCGTGCCGTTGACCACCTATGCGCAGGATATCGCGATCCTGGAGGAACTGCGCGCCGCCGGGCTGACCGATGTTGCGCTGCGCCTGTCCGGCTGGGCGAGCGGCGGTATGGATCAGCAGTATGCCGGCGGCCTGTCCCCGCTTGGCGAGCTGGGCGGCCGCGCGGGCTTCCGTGAGCTGGCGGACTACTGCGCGCAGCAGGGCGTCGTGCTGTATCCGGATACAGCCCTGTTGACGAGCAGTGCGGGCAACGGATATACCGTGCTGCGGGATTCCGCCGAATCCCTGCATCAGGAGGCGTCACGCCTGTTTGATACCGATCTGTATAGTGGCCGGCCGGACCGGGAAATTACCGCACTGCATCAGGGCTACCGGTATATCCTCAGCCCCAACCGGCTGTGGGATACGGTGCAAAAATTCCAGAAACGGCTGCAGCCGCTCCCGGCCACCGGCCTATCGCTGCAGGATCTGGGAAGCGACGTGTACGCCGACTATAAGAAGCAGGCGGGCATCCACCGTCCCGCAGCAAAGGAAGTCAGCCGGATCGCGCTGGAAAGGCTCGCTGAAGGCGGTACCCCGCTGATGCTCGACGGCGGCCGCACGTTTTCGTATCCGTATGCGGATATCGCGGTGAACATCCCGCTCGGCCACAGCGGTTACTATCTGTTTGATGAAGAGATCCCGTTTTTCCAGGCGGTGTATCATGGTCTGCTGCCATACACGGGGGCGGCGCTCAACGAATCCTCCGATGTGCGGACCGATTTCCTGCGTAGCGTGGAATACGGCAGCGGCCTGTTGTTCCGGTTTCTGGTGCAGAATGCGGATGCGCTTAAGGAGACCGATTACAGTTACATGTTCTCCAACGATTTTTCCCGCTGGAAGGACACAGCGGCGGATATGGCTGAACGTGCCGACGAGGTGTTTTCCCGCACCGCCGGAAGCCAGATTGTCGCCCACGGAGAGGTGGCCGATGGAGTATACCGCACCGGCTACGCCAACGGGGTGGAGGTATATGTCAACTATGGGCCGCAGGATGTTGTGGTCGGCGAACAGGTTGTGCCGGCCGGTGACTTCATTGTCAGGGAGGGATAATGCGTATGAACCGGATAAGGACGCGGCGTCCGGCGGGCCTGCTGCAGAAAAAAGGACGCTGGGGCTACCTGTTTATCATGCCCTTTCTGATCGGCTTTGTGTTCATCTTCGCCAACAGCCTGTACAGTACCATCCGCTTTGCCTTCAGCACGGTCACACCCGGCATGAACGACGTAACGACCACCTTTGTGGGCTGGGAAAACTTCCGGCGGGCATTTCTGGTGGATGAAAAGTTTCCGCAGCTTCTGGTTTCCTCGATCGTGAGTATGCTCACCGACGTGCCGGTGCTGCTGGTGTTCAGCTTTTTCTGTGCGGTGCTGCTGCACCAGAAATTCCGTGGGAACGGTTTGGTGAAGTCCATTTTCTTCCTTACTGTCATCCTGTCCTCCGGCGTATTCCAGCAGATGACGGTGGATACGGCGGCAGCCAATCAGTTCGGGCTGACCGGCGAAATGGAAACCGGCGGCATGCAGATGCTGCAAAGCATGCAGCTCGAACGCTATCTGACCGACATCGGCATCAGCGAAGCTCTGATTGAATTCATCGTCGGGCCGATCGACCGGCTGTTTGTGGTTATGTCGTCGTCCGGCATCCAGATTTTTGTGTTTCTGGCGGGACTGGGCGCAATTCCTCCTTCGCTGTATGAGTCGTGCAGCGTGGAAGGGGCAAGCGGCTGGGAAACCTTCTGGAAGATCACCTTCCCGATGGTATCCCCGCTGATCCTGGTCAATACGGTGTATACGGTCATCGACAGCTTTATGGCGTCGAACAACGAGCTGCTCACCTTCATCTACGGGCAGGGATTCAGCGACATGCAGTTCGGCTACGCGAGCGCTCTGTCGTGGATTTATTTCCTGGTGGTTGCAGTGTTCCTGGCGATTGTCACCGCGCTGTTTTCCGGCCGCGTGTTCTATCACACCTGAGTCGGCGCATTATTCGGAAGGAAGGCGGATTTATGATGAAAGGCATCTCCCGTTTGTCGCGGCCGGACGCCGCGCTGCAGCTGCGGCTGAAAAACCGGTCGAGGACCCTGTTGTGGAAGCTGTTGCGGGCATTTTTCCTCATCGGCTTCTGCTTTGTGATCCTGTATCCGGTGCTGATGATGCTGTCCAAGGCGTTCATGAGCCGGGAGGATCTGTACGACAGGTCGGTGCTGCTGCTGCCGCGCTCGTTCACGCTCGATAATGTGAAGACCGCCATCAAGCAGCTGGATTACTGGTCGAGCCTGTGGAACTCCCTGTGGGTGGCGACGGTGGTGTCGGTGCTGCAGACGCTGTCCTGCCTGCTGGTGGGCTACGGCTTCGCGCGGTTTGAATTTCGGTTCAAGAAGCTGCTGTTTGCGATGGTGATCCTCACCCTCATCATCCCGCCGCAGCTGACCATACTGTCTTCCTTCCTGCAGTTCCAGTTCTTCGATATCTTCGGCATCATCCGTGCAATCAATGGACGCGGGATCAACCTCATCGGCGGCGTCACGCCGCTGGTGATTCTGGCGTGCACCTGCATGGGACTGAAAAACGGCCTGTTTATCTATCTGTTCCGGCAGATCTTCAAGGGCATGCCGCGGGAGACCGAGGAGGCGGCCTATGTTGACGGGGCGTCCACCTTCCGCATCTTTTACAGCGTGATGCTGCCCGGTGCCATTTCGGCCATCGTCACCGTGCTGCTGTTTTCGTTCGTGTGGCAGTATAACGACCTGCTGATCACCAGCACCTATGTCAAAAACTTCAAGCTGCTGCCGATGATGTACTCATCGCTTGGTGCGGTGGATTACACGGCGGTGGGCATTGGTGGTGCGTCGCTGTCGGATTTCGACTGGCAGTACACCGCGATGATCAGAAGCACCGGCGTGCTGCTGATGATTCTGCCGGTGGTAATCCTGTACATCATCGCCCAGCGCTATTTCGTCGAGGGTATTGAGCGTTCGGGTCTGGTTGGATAAAAACGCAGGCAGGGGCGTACACCCCTGCCTGTTCAATAAGGAGGAATTCACGTGCATATACCGAAGCAGTTGTCCGACCGGCAGTGGGACCTGTACTGTGTGGGCAACGGGCGCATGGCGGCGTACTGGAACCGCGGGGAGATGGAGGGGCTGTTCGGCCCGTCCTATTCGGCGCCGGATATGCTCACACTGCGGCATGCGGATGCGGTTCGCGCGGCGGCGCCGTCGGTCCGCCGGGCACAGTCTGCAGTGTGGGACACTGCGTTGGAGCAGTCGGGTGAGCCGGCCGGCAGCCTGACGGTATTCGCCTGCCGGGAATTCCCGGCAGTAGTCGTCCGGGTTCACGCGCTGCGGCCGGTCCGCTATCGTTTGGGGTACAGCCCCGGGCTGAATGCGGGTGCCGAACCGCCGAGGGAGAACAGCGGGCTGCTGGGGCAGAACGGCTGGCTGTGGCAGATCCGCGCGGGCAATTACCTGTATATGGATTATCCGACTCCTTACCCGATCTGGTGCCAGACGCTTTTGCGCGGAGCGGTGCATGCGCAGGCGGACGGGGATGGAGTATTGTGTACCTTTGCGCCGGGGAACAGCGAGCTGTGGCTGATCGGCGGCCCGGATTACGCGGCACTTGCCGAAAATGCCGCGCAGGCGTTGGCGCTTTCGGCGGCGCAGGCCGAGCGGGACTGCCTCACCGCATGGGCGCAGGTGTACGCCGCCGCGGACCTTGAGGCGCGTATCCCGAAGGATGCTCCGCGCCGGGAGGAACTGCTGCGCGCCGCCGACAGCACGATCGCGGTCATCCTCAGCCAGCAGGCGGAGGAGGGCGCGGTGCTGGCTGGACACTGTTTTCATCTCGGGTATGTGCGGGACCAGTACGGCGTGTGCCGCGCCCTTCTGCGGCTGGGCCTGACCGCGCAGGCAAAGAGCCTATTAGAGTTCCACCGCCGTAATTTTGAGGCGGAGGGTGTGGTTACCAATGCGCATGCGGTCGCGTATCCCGGGCTGCGGCATGTGGGGGAAAACGATGGGGTGGAGATTACCGGTTACCTGATTCTGGAGATTTTGGAATACTGCCGGATGACCGGCGACTGGGCGTATGCGCGGCAGTCCGAGGCGCTGATGCGCTGGGCATATGCCAGCCAACGCCGGTGCCTTGCCGACAACATGCTGCCATTCAACGGCGACGAGACGTATATTGCGGGCGGCGTGCTGCCGCGGCAGGCGCTCTGCGACGGTTCGGCAGAAGCCACTATGCTGTTCGTGCTGTCGGGCGAAGCGCTGCTCGGCTGGATGCGGGAAAGCGGCATCGGTACGGCCGTCGAACAGGAGGAGATGGCCGATACCCTCCGTCAGGTGCGCGCCGCCTTTGCGGGAAATTTTCTCTCCGACGGGATGCTGTACGCCAACAATCCCGCCCGCGACAAATGCGGGGATAAGCCGGTGACCACCGGCGTGTGCCAGAACTGCGGACAGGTGTTCGGCCCCATCCAAAAGGGGGACAATGGGCTGTACAACTGCCTGGACTGCCTGATGCACCGCCCGGCGGCCAAACGGTACGAACCGGTGCGCTACCGCATTGCGTCGGTGGATCTCGCACCGGCTTTCATGGGCTGTGACTTTATCGACCCGGCCATTGTCCTGCGGACTGCCGCCGAACGGACGGCGCAGCTGCAGGTTCCGGCGGCCGATGCGGTGGAAGTGGGCTATGATCTGGGCCTGCTGCTGTATGCGCTCGCGAAGTCGGGGGCGCCGGAACGGTGGATGGTTTACGATCTGCTGCTCGACCGGATCAGTGAAACCGGCGCGTGGACTGAGCGGTATGTTGGCGGACAAATCGATGGCTGCCGCTACCGCCCTTGGGAAAGTGCCATCAATCTGGTGGCGCTGCTCGCGTGTCTGGAAGCGCCGGACAACGCTGTATGACGGGAGGAAAGGCACATGGAAGAGCTGAAGCGCCGTTTTCAGGATCCCCCGGCAGCATATCGGGGAAAGCCGTTCTGGAGCTGGAACGGTGAGCTGGAGGAACAGGAGCTGCTGCGCCAGATCGGTATTTTTGAGCAGATGGGTATGGGTGGCTATTTTTGCCATTCCCGTACGGGCCTGATCACCGAATACCTCGGAGAGGAATGGTTTTCGCTGATCAATGCCTGCGCCGATGAGGGTGAAAAACGGGGAATGGAAACATGGCTGTACGACGAGGACCGCTGGCCGAGCGGCACGGCGGGCGGCATGGTTACGGCTGATGCACGCTACCGCCTGAAATTTTTGCGCCTGACCCGCGTAGACGCGAAGGCGTATGTTCCGGCGGACAGGATGATCGCAGCATTTGAAAGCGATTTGGAAGGGATGGCCTTCACCCGCAGCCGTCGGCTGGCGCCGGGGGAGAAAGCGGCGGCCGGCACCGTGCTGGTGTTCACGGTGGAAGAGCTGCAGCCAAGCAGCTTTTACAACGGCTGCACTTATGTGGATACGATGAGCCGCGAGGCCATACAGGAGTTTATCCGCCGCACGCACGAACAGTATGCCGCACACTGCGGTGAACGGCTTGGAAGCTCTATACGGGGGATTTTTACCGATGAGCCGCACCGCGGCGCGGTGATGAGCGGGTTTTCGGTGCCGAATCCCGATCCGGTGTGGCTGACCCCGTATACTCCGGCGCTGTTTACGGAATTCCGTGCGGCGTTCGGCTATGAACTAACCGATCATCTGCCGGAACTGTTTTTGCACAAGGACGGTGAAAAACTCAGCCCGGTCAAATGGCAGTATATGGAGCTGCTGCAGCGGCTGTTTATCCGCAATTATCTGCAGCCGCAGCAAAGCTGGTGCCGGGAGCACAATATGCAGCTGACCGGCCACCTGCTGCACGAGGACAGCCTGACCGCACAGGTGGCGATGGCCGGCTCGCTGATGCGGTGTTACGGGTATATGGATTTGCCGGGTATCGATATCCTTGCCGAAAACGGAGATCTTGCGGTGGTGCCCAAGCAGATCCAGTCGGCCGCCCGGCAGAACGGGCAGAAGAATATCCTCAGCGAGATGTACGGCGCGACCGGCTGGCAGATGAATTTCCAGAGCCACAAGGCGGTCGGCGACTGGCAGGCACTGTTTGGGGTAAACCTGCGCTGCCATCATCTGGCGTGGTACAGCATGCAGGGCGAGGCCAAGCGGGACTATCCCGCGAGCATCCATGGCCAGTCGGCGTGGTACCGGCAGTACCGGTATGTGGAGGACTATTACGCGCGCATCCACCTGCTCATGGAGCAGGGGCAGCCGCTGTGCGACGTGCTGGTGATCAACCCGGTGGAAAGCCTGTGGGCCGGCATCTATCCCGGATGGGCGGACGGCCTGACCGCTGCCGATCCGGCGGTCGGGGCGGTCGAGGAGGGCTACCGGACGGTGTTCGGCAGCCTGTGCGCCGCCAAGGCGGATTTCGATTTCGGCGATGAGGATATGCTCGCACGTCTGGGCGCGGTGGAAAGCGGACCGGACGGGGTGCGGCTGCGGATCGGAAAGATGACCTACCGCACAGTGGTGGTGCCGAAGATGCTCACCATGCGCGCGAGCACCCTCGAATGGCTCAAGGCCTTCGGTGAACAGGGCGGCGAGGTGTGGTTTACAGCCGGACGTCCGGAATATGTGGACGCGCAGCGCTCGGCACAGGCGAATACCATCCCCGGTTTGGATCGGGAGCTGGCCGACGTCGAGACGGCGCTTATCGCCCGCGCGCCGGTAACCATCACCGGGGAAAGCGGCGATCTGCTGCGGCAGGTGTATGCACAGGTGCGCCAAACCGAAAACGGCTGGATCGTGATGCTGCTGAATATGGACCGCCGGCAGAGCTGCCGGGCGGTGCTGCACTTCCGGCGGGGCGGCCGGCTCGACCGCTGGGATCCCCGCACCGGTGCGGTGGAAGCGGTTGCTTCGGGGACGGAGGAAGTCGGTCTTACCCTCCCGCTCGCCGCGGGGGAAGAAGCGTTGTTTACCCTGACCGATGCCTCGGCGCACGCGGGTGCACCGGCAGCCGCTGCGCAGGCAACGCAGCCGGTATGCACGGCGGTGCATACCCTGCCGGAAGCGTTTTCCTATACCCTTGAGGAACCGAATGTGTGTGTGCTGGATATCGCCGATCTGTCGGTGAACGGCGGAGAATGGCGGCGGGATCTGGAGATCCTCAAGGCGGATCAGGCGGTGCGCCGGCACTTTGGTCTGCCACTGCGCGGCGGGGAGATGCTGCAGCCGTGGTTTGTCCGTAAATATGGGCAGACGGGCGCGGCAGCGCCAGTCTGCGGCGAGGTGACCCTACGCTTCCGGTTTTACGTCGACGAAGTACCCAAAGGCGTGAGGCTGGCGGTGGAAACGCCGGACCGCTTTGCCATACGGCTCAATGGCAGCGCGCTGCCCACGGTGGAAACGGATGCATTTTGGGTGGACGCCTGCTTTAAGCTCATCCCTGTTCCGGACACGCTGCTGCGTGCAGGGGAAAACGAGCTGACCCTGCAGGCCGCCTTTACCCCGGATCTGAATCTGGAGGCGGCGTATCTGCTGGGCGATTTCGGGGTGCGGCTCAGCGGACTGGAAAAGCATCTGACCGCGCTGCCGTCCGTACTGCGGGCGGGGGATACGGTGCCGCAGGGGCTGCCGTTTTACGGTGCGGGCATCGGCTATCGGCTTACCCTGCCGCAGCCGGCGCCGGGAAACCGGCTGGTGCTGCGCTTCCCGGAATGCCCGCTCGACGCTGCGTGCGTGGAGATCACCGATGGGCGGGATACCCGTATGGTGGCGTTTGCACCCTATGCGGCGGACGTCACCGCGATGGCGGGACGCGAGGTGCAGCTGCGGTATATCCTGACCCGGCGCAACACGTTTGGGCCGCTGCACGTGTATCCTGAGCGGCAGGGGTATTACGATCCTGGTTTGTTTGTCACCGAAGGGGTGAATTTCCTGGCCGACCGATACGGCCTGCTCGCGCAGGGAATGACCGGTACGCCGATATGTGAGGAGATTGGCCATGAGCATGTTTGAACGTTTAGCCGCCGAACGTCTGGCGGAAATTGACGCACGGTATCCCGCTGCGCATAAGCAGCAGGTCACGGCACGGCTACGCCGGGCGTGGGAAAAGCAGCCCGCGGCGGATCGCATCCCGTATGTGGTGCTGCATTACCGGCAGGACGGCTTTGCGCCGCAGGATGACCTGTCGGCGTGGGAAAATGAATTTCTTGCCCAGCTGCAGGGTATCCTCAACCATCGGGAATGGGATGATGACTACCTGCCGGTGTTCCATTTCGGCATCCTCCAGGCGCTCATTCCGGCGTATTTCGGCTGCGGGGAAAGGCATTCACAGGACGGCCGGTCGGTGGAAACGGTGCCGGTGATCCGGGAGGCTGCCGACGTGTATACGCTCGCGCCGGTTGGCTTCGGCCCGGAAACCCTTGGCGGACAGATGCTCGAAAAGATGCGGTTTTTCCAGCAGGCGGCACAGGGACGCATCCTGCTGGCCGAAACCGATATGCAGGGCCCCTTTTCGGTCGCCAGCCAGATCTGGGGCGTGGAGGAATTTCTGCTTGCCGTCTATGAAGAGCCGGAGGCGGTGCATCACCTGCTGGAGCTGACCACCGATGCGATCATTACCTATATCCAGAAGATGTTTGCCGTGAGTGAGGGGAACCTGTCCCCCTGCCACTGCATGCCGTATCTGTGGATGGACAGCCGGTACGGCGTGTGCGTCAGCGAGGATCTGCTCGCGGTGGTTTCCCCGGCGGTGACCGAGGAATTCATCGCCCCGTATCTCGAGCGCATCGGCCGGGCGTTCGGCGGTGTGCTGGTGCACACCTGCGGCAGCATGAACCACAGCATCAAGGTGCTCACCCGTACCCCGTACCTGACCGGGGTAAACTGCTCCTCGAGCGAAACGGATATCCCTCGCCTGGTAGCCGACGGCGGCGAGAAACTTACCTACCTGGTGCATTCCGCGCCGGTATCCTGCATGAATCTGCCGCTGCTCAGCTGCGAAGAGCAGCTTGTCCTGTGCCGCGAGACATTTGGACGGCGCTACGCCGGCATCAGCCAGGTGGTCCCCTACACCAAGTCGCCGCAGCTCGATATCCCGCGCACTGCCGCGGCACTGCAGAAACTGGCCGTGCTGTAAAATTCAGGATAAAAGGATGGCGGACAGGAGCATGATGTGCTCGTGGAACTGTGCCGATCCTGCAGCAATGCGCCCTCTCGCATAAATTGAAAACGCGGTCCCGCTTTTATCCGGGACCGCGTTTGAGACTGTCGGTAAACTATACCGGAGGGAGGGGGAGTGTGAGGGGGAACCGTCAGGGTTCCCACCT